>JANMZB010000116.1:0-14368 GCA_031382725.1 Sphingobacteriaceae bacterium
CTAAAAATCAGGACGAGTTTTTGTGTGTTTAATGAGGAAGCTTTTTCTGAAACACACTATACAGATAGGTCCCGATTAAGGCCCCCAAAATAACAATTAGCATAGCCCCGTAGCCGTAACCTACGTTCACGAACATTGGGCCTGGGCAAGCGCCCGTCAGTGCCCAGCCTAAACCAAAAACAGAACCTCCAATCAGGTATCTCTTCCAGCCCCTGTCTTTATCCAGAAAAACTATTGGGTTGCCTTCGGTGTCTTTAATTTTGAGTTTTTTGATAAGGTATACAGAAATAACTCCTAACGTAACTGCAATGCCGATTATACCATACATGTGAAACGACTGGAAGCGAAACATCTCCTGAATGCGGTACCACGATATCGCTTCAGATTTCGCCATTATAATGCCAAAGAAAGTGCCCGCTACTATATATTTCAACGCTTTCATTCTTAAAATATTAATGGTAACAAAAGATGTGTCATCACTAAGCCTCCTGCAAAAAAGCCGACAACCGCTATAAGCGAAGGGACCTGCAGATTGGACAACCCACTGATGGCATGGCCGGAAGTACATCCGCCAGCATAACTGGTACCAAAACCTACCAATAAGCCGCCAATGAGTAAAATCAGTATCCCCTTTAGTGAGCCAACAGCTTCAATGCCAAATAGTTCAGCAGGGTTTATTCCGCCATCGAAGCGTATTCCCAGAGCTTGTATGTCAGAGATTGTTGCTGCTGAAAGTTCCAATGGCATACCGCTATCAAGCCAGGTGGATGCTATAAAGCCGCCCAGTATCGAGCCAAATAGAAAATACAGGTTCCATTGTTGTGTTCGCCAGTCGAAATCAAAGAATTTTACTTTTCTGCCAGCACCCAAAATGGCACACATGGTTCGTAAATTGTATGAAAAACCAAAGGATTTTCCATAATGCAGGAGCAGAACCATAACGAAAGCGATAGCGGTACCGGACACGTACCATGGCCAGGGCTGACTAATTAAATCAAGCATGTTTTTTTAATTCAAATATAATCATCTATGCATCCGTTTTAGTAAGCAGTTTTGATGAGGACTCCAACAATAGATAAAAACCCTTTTGGCCTAAATATTCATAACCTTGAGCTCCAACTTGCGGATTTAAATTGGGTGATCCTTCAGATCCAAACCCTCCATAATCCCGTATGGTTATTAATGTAACATACCTTAAAGAACAGAGTCAAAGGAAATGAATGTGTTTTGCCCTAAAGCAATTAACATTAAACGGAATATTTACGATGTTTTATAAAGCATGCGCTACCAATAAGATTACCGACTTTTTAAGGTTACTCGAAGAAAAAGGCGAGCAGGCTTACTCTGGTAAAAAAAATTCCTCAAAGTCGGCTATCTCTATATTCAACAGCATCAACGACATTGCTCCAGAAGAATGGAATGCGGTGGTTCCCACAGAAAAAACACTGATGCTTCAGCCTTACCTGCGAGCAATTGAGAACTCCGCCCAGGCTGGCGAGCAAAGTAGATATGTTCTGATCCATAAAAAGAACAAGCCCGTTGCTGCCGCGGTGTTCAATATCGTACTGTTAACCGGAGAAGATTATAGATTAAAAATAACCGAATGCGGTCCGGTCAACAGGCTAAAGAACTCGTTGAAGGGCAAAACCAAACTACGGGTTTTAGTCTGCGGACATACCCACATCAGCGGCGACCACGGCTTCGTTTATTCTCAGGCCATTTCCGCCGCCGAAGCCTATTCCGCACTGGCCGATGCTTGTCAGGAGATCAGCCAAAGCGAGAAATCCAGGGGCAATATTGACCTTGTCCTTATAAAAGATTTTTACGAAGATGAGCTCGACGCATCCGCTTCTCTGGAAGATTTCAAATACCGGCCCTTTCAGGTAGACCCGAACATGATCTTAACCCTAAGGCCAGGGTGGAATGAATTTGACGATTACTTAAACTCCATGAGCTCCAAGTATCGCAAAAAAGCCATTAGTACCATTAAGCAAGGTTCAACGGTCCAAAGGCGAAGTTTGACCAAAGCAGAGATAGAAAGCAATTTCGTTAAAATCCAGCAGCTTTATGAGAACGTTACCAATAAAGCAAAGGTGCGTCTCAACCATTTTAATACCACGTATTTCATCCAATTGAAACTCCAACTAAAAGACGATTTCGAACTTACAGGTTATTACCTCGACAATGAATTAATAGGCTTTAGTACCGTCATTTATTGGGACAACAATTGCGAAGCCCATTCCATCGGCATGAATTACGACTTCAATACCCCTTACGCACTTTACCAGAACATGTTATACGACCAGGTAAGGTCGGCCATTGCAAAGAAGAAAAGTAAATTAATTTTGGGCCGAACCGCCATGGAAATGAAGAGCAACTTCGGTGCCGAGCCCTATGAAATGTGTTGCTACGTCCGCCATTCCGGGCCGTTTATCAACAAAGCCCTAAAGCCAGTATTTAACTACATCAAACAAACCGAATGGACACAACGGAGGCCTTTTAAAGAGTTAGATGTTTCATCTGTTGCTAAAGTTGGTTCAACGAAGTAGCCTCTTATTGGGGAAATAAATCTTGTTTTCTTTGACGAGATTTCCGGTTTACAGAAACCGTAGAATTCCTAACCATCAGCTATTAGACTGTCTATTTGCCTTGCCAATTGCTTGTCTTTTTCGGTCACCGTATTATTCGCTTCGTGTGTCGAAAGCCATATCTCTACTTTGTTATATTCATTCGTCCACCTTGGGTGATGATTTGCCGTTTCGGCAAGTAAAGCCACCTGTGTCATAAATTCAAAAGCCGAGGAGAAGTCTTTGAATTTAAATACGCGGTACAATTTGTTGTCTGTTTCCTGCCACATGATTTTCGTTTTTGGTAAAATACGGTAAATACTGTAATAGTTAGACGGTTTTAAGGATTTGGAAAGGTGCTGGTTGCTGCTATGTACTTGTAGACCTGCCCTTAATTCATACTGCGCGAAGGCATTAGCCCAATGTCATTAAGTTAAGAGGTTGGTGGGGACACCAACCTCGGCGTCAACCCGGTGCCGGTGTCCCCACCGGCATCTCAAAACTCTTAACTTAATGACATTGGGCATTAGCCACAGGCCGGTATCCATACGGTCAGGTTTAGGATGGGAGGGTAGCTGCGGGGTGGATGTTATATTTAGGTTTAAAAGGCACGAGCGACATCCTCTCGTGAACAAAGGGTTAAAAGCACTTACACATAGGTCAAAATTAATCCCAATTTTGAAGTGGAAACTGTACTTTTATATAACCAGTTCTGTTAAAAAAGTAACCCACGTTATATGCAACTTCCACACCCTGCTTTAGTTGATCTTCTCCAGCAGGCCTATTCGGCCGAAAAGGCAGCCGCATTTGCATATCAGGGACATGTGGGATCAGTGAAAAGTCCGGATGATAAGCAAGCTATAAAGCAAATAGAATTGGATGAATGGAACCACCGAACAGAGGTTCTTGAGTTGATGAAGCAATATAATGTAGCTGTCTCCGGGTTCTATGAATTTAAATATCATATAATTGGCAAAGTCATTTCAGCAAGTTGTTATATAATTGGATGGTTCATGCCATACTTTTTTGCAGGTAAGCTTGAAAGTGGAAATGTTTGCGAATACTTCAGAATGATGCAATACTTCAATTCATTGGGAATTACCGAACACGACCAGATTCTTTATGATATGGGGATGAAAGAGAAAGAGCATGAGGTTTACTTTTTAAGTAAAATCAGTAACGATAAACTTCTTCCTATTTTCGAAAAGTTGTTTTTTTGGGGTAAGCACAAAAGTTTAAATGACGTAGATCTGGATAAAAAATATCCCGTTGAGGTTTCTAACAATTATTGCAGAAGTGAAAAATTGGGAACTCAGGATTTAGTTTCATAGGAGTCAGGCTCCACGGTTTCAAGCCTCAACCAGACTGCTTAATTGAGGTGAGAGTTAAGCTAAAAATAATTCCTGTCTATATCTCCCAATAGCCATGTTTGTTTCTTTAGGAAACAGGAGTAGCGTATTTGATTTAATTAAAAAGGTTCTCTTCTCCCATTCAACTTCTTATCCGAATGCCTTTCCATTTCATCAAATGCCTTTATCACACCCTCGCCTTCAATCACCCTTCCGTGGCCTGGAATAATTTTGTTAGTCCCTACTTTTCTCAACTTTTCCAGGGATTGTTTCCAACTCAGCCACATTTTTTCATCACCCTCATCCATATTTGGGATATATCCATTTACTATACAATCCGCAGTATAGAGCACTTTATCTTCAGGAACAAATAAGGAAATATTCGTTTCGGTATGGCCGGGAGTAAGAATCACTTGAACAATAAGATTTCCCAGATCCATTTCAAATTCTTTGTCGATAGCGATGTCGGGATTTTTGATTTTGCTGCTCAGAAAAATTAAGTTTTCTTCATGAAGGTGTTTCCGCTCAGTATTCAAAATCGCTGCATTGAAATCCTTTTTCTCATTCTCAAAATCCCAGGCATTTCTATTAATAAGGTGGTGGCCATAGATGGAAACTCCTTTTTCGGTAAATAAAGAGTTTCCCCCAACATGGTCTAAGTGTTTTTCAAGATTGATTAAGATCATAGAATTGCTTTCCTTAATTCCGTGGGCATAACCGTAAATGGTTTCTGCCACCCAGGCATTCGGTCCGGAATCTGCAACAAGAGTGACTTTTTCTCCAACAATAAAACCCGAATTAACTGTCCAGGGAGGTAGATAACCTAGCCCGGGAATCATATAGCAATGTTTTGAAACCTTCATAATCTATTAAATATCACTAATTGAGGTAGATCTGAATAATGAGATTGTCACCATACCGCCTGATCTAGTCTATTACCTGCCAGCCCCATTATCCTTTCAGCGTTTTCAAAATACAATTTTCGAAGTATGTCTTTATTCAATCCAAAACCATTTAAATACCAATGGTAAGAAGAATAGTTATCATAAAAGTGCTCGTCTTCAGTTTCGAGGATTCTAAAGGTGATGTCGTACATTTCCTTTTTATTTCCCATGTCGGTGCCATACAGTAACCTGTCCTGATATTTTTCATAAAACTTACTTGAAAACCTTGGAATGGCAGATGTCTCAAAAAAACGTGCGCCAATATCCAGGTACAGATTAGGATATTTATCGAGTAAGCTTCCAACCACTTCGAGATTATGGCAACAATTAGCGAAATGACAAGCAATAAAGGTTGTTTTAGGATGTTTTTTTAAAGTGTTTTCTAATATGCGGATCATCCCGGCATGATCAACAATATTGGTTTTATCATCAAGCCGGTAATTGAAAGCGTTCATTAATCCATCATTGGTCGAATCCATCTTTTCATACATCCACCCAGGTTCGGCAACATGAATATTTACGGGCATATTTAATCTGGCACAGGCTTTAAATACAGGGTCAAATTTCGGGTCGTCAAAATGTATTCCTTTTATAGGTACCCCTGAGTTCGTATTTTCAATTCCGTGCCCATCGTCTACTAATTCCCCAACGCCCTTGGCGCCTAACTTTTTACATCGTTCAAGCTCCTTTACAGCTCTCGCTCCCCAATCAGCACGTTCCATATTGTTTAGATCCAGCCCGCACCAAAGATCAAAGCTTTCGGAATATGGGGCGTATAGTTTGTTGACTGAATCAAAAGCATCCCCGGACCTGGTAACCAGGATTACCGTTTTTTTAATGTTTGACTGTTTCATCACTTTGATCCAAGATTCAACTTCCTCCTTATTCTTCGCATACGGATGGGAGTGCATGTCGATTGCGGGGTACAGTGACTTTTGTGGTTTATTGACCGGGATTTTGTAAATAGATTGAGGACGATAGTCTTTAAGCAATAATGCTGAGGGAGGTTGGCCGGCGGAGTCTCCAAAAAAAAGAACCATTAAAAGACTTATGAGGGAGAAAATTTTCATTGTTTTTAATTGTTACTCGGACAATTTCGACAAACCCATATTAATAGCCGTGTAATTTTTTTGATAGAGACGAAGCAGGAGGCTTGGTTTCTTGGTTGATAATCCCAACCCTAACTTTTTACTGCAATAAAGATATCAACTTCTGCATCTTCCGGATTTTGAGCTTTTTCGCCATATACTTCAAAGTCGGCTGTAAAGGTTCTGTCTAAGTCTGAGCTCCATATTTTTATCCATTCCTCAAATACGGCTCCCTGGAGGAGATTTCCTTTAGCAACATGCTTAGAATAATGGGCATTGCCAAAGGTTTTACTAACCATTCCCGTTGGAATTATCTCTAAGTTTTCAACCCGACAACCTAAAATGGTAGTGTAAGGTTTTGTGTGATCTTTTTCATAGTCGGTATAAATGCAGTAGATCGAATTGTCGATTTTATTGGGTATTTGTTCTGCTATGCCCTCTAAGCTGAATTTGTTCCAAAGTGCCGGAATATCTTGTGCTGCTTGTCCGTTTTCGTTGCTTGTGCGTACAGAAATACCGATTACGCTAAATGATTTTATTTCTAAAGCTTCCATTTTTAAATTTTAAGTAGCAAAACTAAATGGGCTTGTGACAACCCTATGTCAAGAGTTGCAAAATATTCTTTTGCGATTTCTGCCTGGTCTGCCATCATTCCAAAAAATTCAAAATGTTATGTTTGTGTTTTCATGAAAACGCTTTTACAACGCTATTCAAATTCTTACCAAGGTTTAACAAAGCAAGTCTGGATGCTCGCCTTTATCATGCTGATTAACCGAAGCGGTGCGATGGTGATTCCGTTTTTGAGTGTATATATGACCCAATCACTCCGGTTTAGCCTTAAAGATACAGGACTTGTGCTCAGCTGCTTTGGTATAGGTGCAGTTTGCGGTTCATGGCTGGGAGGCTGGCTCAGCGATAAATCAGGACATTATAAAATCCAGCTTTTTACATTAATTATCGCGATACCGGTGTTCTGCTTGCTTCCCGAACTTAAAACGCCCCTATTACTTTCGGGCGGTGTGTTTTTGTTGAGTTTGATTACGGAAACTTTTCGTCCGGCTAATTCTGTTGCTATTGCTTCTTACACCAGTCCTGAAAATGTTACTAAAGCATTTGCTTTAAACAGGATGGCGATAAATCTGGGCTTTTCAATTGGGCCTGCTTTAGGTGGTTTTCTTGCAGTGTTCTCCTTTAATTGGCTGTTTTACGGAAATGCCATTACATCCGCAATTGCTGCCCTGGCATTTTACTGGTTCTTTCATAAGTTACAAGAAGAAAGAATTTCTGATAAAGAACTGGCCATAAAGAGCACCGACCCGAATAAGGCATCGCCATGGAAGGACGGCTACTTTATTCTTTTCAGCATGTTATGCACTTCTTATGCGATTTGCTTCTTTCAGTTGTTGAGTACTATCCCGGTATTTTACAGGCAAGTTCATCAAATGAGTGAATGGCAGATCGGCTTGATTTTGGCTTTTAGCGGACTGGTTGTGTTTTCTTTGGAAATGCCTTTAGTACATGCCGCCGATAAAAAACTTAATGCATCAACTACTATTATTCTTGGAACGCTTCTATGCGGACTTTCATTCCTGATGCTTTTACTGCCGGGTAAATACGTGATATTATACGTTTCAATATTCGTATTATGCGTATCAGAAATTCTGGCAATGCCTTTTATGGGAACGGTAGCTATAAATCGCTCATCATTAGAAAACAGAGGCGCTTATATGGGAATGAACGCGCTGGCCTTTTCTGTTGCGCATATATTTTCGCCTTATTTAGGTACAACTATCGCGGAAGGTTACGGTTTTGATACTCTTTGGATCTCTATAGGTATTTTGAGTATTTTAACTGCAGCTGGTTTTTTTGTTGTGATGAAAAAAATATAATAAAAGAGAATTCTTTCTTGAGACCGCAATTGCGCCATTGTATTTCCATACTGGTCGCTTCGTCTCATTACCACTTGTCATTTAAGCGATATAAAATCCAGCAGGAAAAATTATAGCCTCATTTTCAATTAATTAGTTTCATAAATACCTGTATAACCTATTTATTTATCCAGCGTATGAAGATTTATAATCTATGTAAATTATGGCCTCTCATAGTTCTCATCTATCAGTATGGTTTAGAAATGTCTTCACATTTCTAATGCTATGTTTAGGCATAGTCGTCAATGCGCAAACCGATCTAAAATTCGAACATTTAACCCTTGATAATGGCTTGTCGAGTAATTCTGTAAATAGTATTACTAAAGATAAGCAAGGGTTTATGTGGTTTGGTACACAGGATGGCTTAAATCGCTACGATAGCAAAACTTTTAAGGTCTATCGAAATATCCCTAACGACGAAAGTAGCCTTAGTTGTACTGGTATGATCACCTATTTAACAACCGATAAAGCGGGTTATATGTGGGTAGGTACTGTAAATGGATTAAATAAATACGATCCTGTGATGGATAAATTTAAAAGATTTAATCATAATGCATTGAACCCAAAAAGTATTTCACATAATGCTATCAAATCAATAATTGTTGACCGGTATCAGAATAAATGGATCGGTACCGATAGCGGATTAAATGTGATGCCATTTAATAAAGATGGAGAATTTATAAGCTTTAATAAGTCGGATGGTCTTGCAGGCAATAGAATTAATACATTGTTAGAAGCCAGCGACGGAACGATTTGGGCAGGTACAGAAGAAGGACTGACTAAAATTACCAAAAAAAACGGAAGGTATAATTTCAAGTCTTTTTTCAGTAAAGAACGGCTTGGAGTATTCCAAAATGAGCGGATCCATGGCTTGGCAGAGGATGACAGCAAGACGATATGGGTAGGTAGCCGAAGCAGTGGTCTTAAGTTTTTAGATACTATTAATAATTGTCTGCAAAGTTATACGCTAAAAATAAAAAGTAAAGAAACTTTTGAAGGTGATATTAGAAAGATGGTTTTTACAAATTCCGGAGAACTTTACCTCGGTACATTGAAAGGCTTAGTTGTAATTAACCTAAAAAAGAACATTATAACGAAATACGCTTATTCACCGCTTGATAAATTTTCGCTCAATCAAAATTCTATTTGGGAAGTCTATAAAGATGATGTTGGGGCTGTCTGGATAGGTACTTATTATGGTGGTGTGAATGTACTTTACCCCAGTTTTATTAAGTTTAAAACAAGTTCCGGGAATAGTTTTTCTAATAATTTGAGCAGTAATGTGGTGAGTAGTATTGTTGAAGGAGAGAATGGAAATCTTTGGATTGGTACAGAGGGAGAAGGGCTTAACCACTATATCAAGGACAAAAACAAATTTGAACATATTAAAAAAGATAGGGGCAGTAGAGGTCCGGGTTCTGATCTGGTTAAGAAAATTTTCAGTGATAAACATAACAGTATCTGGATTGCAACTGCGGGTGGTGGTCTTGATCGGTGTGATTTGAAGACTGGAAAGTTTTACCACTTTTGTAACATCGACACACCAAGCAGTATTACGAATCCAAGATATATCGAATCGGTATTTGAAGATTCTAAAAGCCGGTTTTGGGTGGGCACCTCGGGATTGCTGATGTTTAATAAAAAGGATAATACGTTCAGTCCCGTTCTTAGGTCTAACAGGCAAGCTGCAAAGCGGTTGTTTTTAACAATTTTTGAGGACTCTAAAGCTAATATGTGGTTTGGAACAGACTCTGGTCTATTTATTTTAAAAAATCATAGTCAAAATCTTCAGGAGGTAGATTTACGTCAATTCTCAAAAGAAAAGCCCCATATCAATTTCATATCAGAAGATAGCCGCGCAAGTCTTTGGGTGGGAACCAAAAAGGGTTTATTAAAATTAGAAAAAGGAGTCGTTAGGGCAGTATATAATGAAAAAAATGGTTTGCTATCCAATAATATTGCAGGCATGCTTGAAGATAGAAACGGTAATATTTGGGTAACAACCACAAGGGGGCTTTCAAGATTATCGGCCACCACTCACACATTTACAAATTTTACTACCGCTGACGGATTGCCCGGAAATGTGTTTAGAAATAACTCTTTTTATAAGAATGATGAAGGTGATTTTTACCTAGGTAGTCACTCCGGATTAGTAAAGTTTAATCCATTGGGGTTTAATTCACAAAACAAAATATCAAAGGTGACTTTTACCGGGTTAAAAGTGTTTAATAATGTTATATCACCGGGAGATGATAACGGGATTTTGAAGATAAGTTTAGCAAATACAGATAACCTTGAGTTTAATTATAAACAAAATGTTTTTACAATAGATTTTGCTCTGTTAAGCTATATCATGCCTGAAAAAAATTATTATGCCTACAAACTTACAGAGGTTGATAAGGAATGGCACTATACCGATAATCCATCTGTTACCTTTTCCAATTTACCTTATGGTAAATACAGGTTGTTCGTTAAGGGAATTAATAATGAAGGTAATTGGTCCAAACCTATCTCTGTTAATATTATTAGTTCTCCACCATTTTGGTTAACGTGGTGGTTTCGCTCTGCTGCAATTATTATAATTTTCGTATCGACATATAGCTTTTATAAGTATCGGGTTAGGGAGATAAAACAGCAGAAGGCTGAGTTGGAAAAACTGGTGGCTATACGTACTCAAGAAGTTGTTTTGAAATCAAAGGAAATCGAAAAGCAGGCAAATGATCTGGTTGATTTTAATCATGAGCTTCAGGCGCAAGCCGAAGAATTAAAGGCACAGGCCGAAGATCTGGCCAGTTTAAATTCCGATTTAGAAAAGCAAAAAGAGCAAGAGCACGATCTTCGCACTATAGCAGAATTGGCCCAATTAGAGGCAGATAAAGCAAATGCTGCCAAAAGTGTGTTTTTAGCTACTATGAGTCATGAAATAAGAACGCCAATGAATGGTGTTCTTGGTATGGCTTCTTTGCTGGCAGAAACACCTCTTAATGAAGAGCAGGAAGAATATGTAAGTGTTATAAGCACTAGCGGCGATGCTTTATTGCATGTGATTAATGATATTCTGGATTTCTCGAAAATCGAGTCGGGCAATCTTGAACTCGAGATCCTGGATTTTGAACTAAGACACACAATTGAAAGTGTTCTTGACGTTTTTGCAAATAAAGCGGCTCAACAAGGACTAGACTTGGTATATCAGTTAGATAATTTAATACCAGCAACCATTACCGGTGATCCATTACGCCTAAGGCAGATTTTGATCAATTTTGTGAGTAATGCCATGAAATTTACTTCGAAGGGTGAAGTTTTTGTGGAAGTCAATTTGGTGAAGGCATCCGGCGACAATCTTGAAATTGAGTTTCATGTGCATGACACAGGAATTGGTATTCCCGAAGAAAAATTAACTAAACTTTTTAAAGCATTTTCACAGGTCGATTCGTCAACTACCCGTAAATATGGCGGCACTGGTTTAGGATTGGTTATAAGCGAGAGATTGGTTAAGCTAATGGGTGGCGATGTTTGGGTAATAAGTAAAGAAGGGGCGGGAACAACCTTTAGCTTCACAATTAAAAGCAGCGTTGCCCGTACTTCTCAAAAGCAATATGCGGTATTTAACACCGCTGTTTTGGAAAACAAAACGGTGCTTATTGTTGACGATAATCAAACTAATCTCACTATTCTTCAAAAGCAATTAAAGCTTTGGAAGCTTATTCCAACCGAAGCATCTTCGGCGAAGGACGCATTGAAGATTGTTTCTAAGCAGAAATTTGACCTGATTATTTCGGATATGCAAATGCCTGAAATGGATGGAGTAACATTTTCTAAGGAAGTTAGATCAAACGATCCGGTTATACCGATAATACTTTTAAGTTCGGTTGGTGACGAGAGCATGGGGAAATATCCCGGCTTATTTAATGCTGTACTTACCAAGCCTATTAAACTGTTGCAATTACAAAAAGTAGTACAGGCGCAATTTAAAAAATCGGGACAGGAAGTTGCAATTGAAGCCACCAAAACTAATATTCTGGATGGAGACTTTGCTCAGAAATATCCTCTGAATATTTTAATTGCAGAAGATAATTTAATAAATCAAAAGTTAGCAATAAGAGTATTGAATAAACTGGGCTATCAGCCTTCACTTGCAAATAACGGGCTTGAGGCCGTTAATATGTGGACTGAATCAAATTTTCAATTAATATTGATGGATATGTTAATGCCGGAAATGGATGGACTGGAAGCTACGAGGACCATCCGGTCAAGGAGTGAGGCAGGTGTACAACCCGCAATTATCGCAATGACCGCTAATGTATTACTGGAAGATAAAGAAAACTGTTATGCAGCCGGCATGAATGGATTTATATCGAAGCCATTTAAATTGGAAGATTTGACAGAGGTTTTAAAAGAACATGCTTTACTGATTAATCAGCCTGGAGCATAGGCGATTTCGACTAAGATTCAGGCTAGATACTAAAGTGTTTGATGTAATAACCATCTTTAGTTCAATATTTTTACCATTTCCGTTATTCTCGCTAAATGGTGATCATCGTGTTCTGCCACGAACAAAAATAGATCCATGGTACGCATTGGAGTCTTTAATCTTGGGTGGAGAGCCGACTTGAATATTAGCTCCTCGTTAAGTTCTTCCAACGAGTAAATAGTTTGGGTTCTAATTTTACGGAAGTCAGTTAATAATTCATTAGTTGAAGTTCCATTATGATTTGCAAGCCTTGTCATAGTATTTTGCAGGTCTGTAGGCCTTAGTTCTGATTTACCACTTATAATATCATCCATTCGACCTTGCCATAGAGGCTCCAGGTCAATCAGATGACCAATGTTTTCTTTGATTGTCCAAGTATTATCCACCCGCTGGTTTAAAAGATCTGGTGAGATCGCTTTTAGTTTTTCTTCCAGACGGACAGGTGTGCCTGCCAGTCGTTCGATGATAGAAGGAAATATATTTTGTATAGAGGTGAAGTTAAAGTTCCTATCGAACCATTTTACTTGTTCCATTTAGTTTATGGATGTGAAGGATGTAAATTGATGACGTTTTTAAAAACCCATTAAACCATTTCCGTTTTTAGGCTCTCTTCAATATGCGGAGTTACCTCCTCAAATCTCCCGATTCTTTTTGTTAACCTCGGGTGCGTAGATGCTTTTTCTGCAAACCAGAACCAGAAACCTTCACCTTCCTCCTCCTGATCCAAGAATGCTTGCTGATTTACTTTTTTCCAGAGCTTTTTACCGGAAGCTAGTAACAAGAATCCTGGTCTTACGCCCTCAGCGCATAATGCGTCACCAATATTGTCACAGGTATACTCGCAAGCACGGGAATAAGCAGAGTTTAAAAATGGAATAATGAATGCAGGAAATAGCCATACAAATTTGGACATATGTTTGCGTTTGATATGTCCCAGCTCATGGCCAATAATAAACTTAAGACCATTGATGTCTTCGGCCAATGCTTCTTCAACTACATCAGAATATAGAACTACATAGTTAGATCCTGAAAAACGCATTGCAAAAGCATTTAAAATACCACCATTTTGCATAATGAATACGGCAGGTAACTTCTTCAATCCTAACAAATGGCTTTGCTTAACAACAATATCATAGATCTCGGGGAATTGTCTTTCTGATACCTTAATGGAATTGCCCATTAAATAACCTGTTAAAATTCCAACCCGGAAAAATAAATACATTATGATTAAAACAACATAAACAACAATTGGAATAAAGGTTGCAGCATTTTGACCGTTGCTAAATAACTCGCTAATGAGCAGGTAAATCAAAAAGTATCCAATTACTGCACCAATTACTTTAAAAACAAAGTAAAACTTTTCTTTTTCGTGAACCTCGTATTCGATTGTTTGTTTCATGATAATTCGTGTTGCGCTATGTTATCATGTTGATTTTTACAATAATAGAGTAGGAATAAATCAAAACGTAATAGCTTTAAAGTATTTAAAGTTATAAAAATAATAATACGATGATTTTGAACAACAAACCACATAAGAAAATTATGTCGGAAGAAATAATGTAAGATACTCTATTTAATTGCCTTTAAAACCGAATACAAATCAACCGGAATCAAATTACCTCCCGGTCTAACTTTAAGTGCCATCAAATGCAAGTGTGTAGGCGACCGTTTTTTATAAGCATTCAATCCGCTTCTGCCGAGTTCAGCGAGTTTATCTCCTGCTTTTACTATTGTTCCAGGCTTCACAACAATCTTACTATTATGAGCGTAGTAATAAAGTAATTCATCGTCTGGGTTGTAGACCACTATATAAATTCCACCTCTAAGATTGCTTGTTTTATCCCACGAAGGTTCAGTTGCCACTACAATGCCTTTACTTACCGACAGAATATTCGCCGGTTTCCCAGTCCGGTCATCTAAGTAAAGGCATTGTAGTGGCAACTGAACCTTCGTGGGATAAAACAAGCAATCTTAGAGGTGGAATTTATATAGTGGTCTACAACCCAGACGATGAATTACTT
>JANMZB010000125.1:0-1407 GCA_031382725.1 Sphingobacteriaceae bacterium
TTAAAAATCAAACCAAAGAAACAAGAAGAAATTTTCTATCTGGAAGGAATTACTGATAGAGAATACGCAGGTGACAGAGATACTCGAATCAGTGTTTATGGTTACATCCTCTATTTCTGTGGAGCACCAATTGCTTGGAAATCAAAATCAGGAAGAAGTGTGACATTGTCATCAACTGAAGCTGAATACTTCGCAATGTCAGAAGTTGCAAAGGAAGTTATTTTTACAAAGCAAGTAATTGAATCAATGGGTATCAAACTCAAGTCACCAATTATCATTAAGGTGGATAATGTTGGGGCTATCTATCTTGCCAATAACTATACTACCAGTCAGAGAACAAAACACATTGATATTCGTACTCACTTTGTGAGAGAATTTATTGAAGATGGAATTCTTAAAGTTATCTTTGTGAAATCAGAAGATAACGATGCAGATATCTTCACCAAGAATACCTCTGAAGAATTATTTCATAAGCATTCTAAAAAGAATGTTGAAGTCACAAAGAAAGACAATAACAAGTGAACAATAGGAAGGATGTTAAAATATCAATCAGTTTCTATATTGTTCATTGTGCAAACGCTTTCGAGCTGAATCAACTAAAGTGAAAAATATTCTAGGTTATTATGATGGGGTATGAAGTCCCTTAAATATCAGAATGTTGAAGATTATTTCTGGTAGAAGATCTACATAAATACATAATAAGATAAAAGAAATCTTAAGGTATATAATCAATATATAAATAAAATAAATAAATTATGGAAGAACAATTGTTTCAGAAGAAAGAACAATTGTTTCAGAAGAAAGAACTATCATTTCAGAAGAAAGAACAATGATTTCAGAAATGGAACTATGACATCAGAAGAAAGAACAATGATTTCAGAAACAAAGAACATTGACTTCAGAAATAGAACAACTACATCAAAATTGATATGACACCAATACATAAAGAATATGAAAAGAACAAGTAAAGAATAAACATGTCAACATTCAGAGAGAATAAAGACATCAACAAGTTTTATTGATGTTATCAACAAAATTCATTATTCTAGAATTAATACTCACAATAAAAATTTATAGTCAAAACATTATACTTTAACTATTTTACTTCTCTAGAGAAAATAGGAATTCTAACACGTTATATAACGCTGGGTTAGAATCACAGCGATGAGTTAATGGAGTAAGTTATTAATACACTTACCAATCCAACACTTAATCAATAACACGAAGGAGTACGTAGTATAACTACGTAGTAATCCAAAAATATCAAGAAATCTGATTGCAACGTCACCGGACGCGAAAGAGCTAAAACAACGCATCGAGTTGTCAAAACGGAAAAAGTATCCGCTCTAAATGGCATTTCTACAATTAGAAGAAATCCAGAAAACAAATATTTCATCAAATACGTAC
>JANMZB010000126.1:0-1314 GCA_031382725.1 Sphingobacteriaceae bacterium
CTGATGGACTCGATAGTCGGTCATAAAAAGGATGCGCAGGCAACATCAAAGGATGATGAATTTGTAGAAGTAAAAGTAAAGCGCGTCAGAAGAATGACAACCAAAGGATGGAAGCTCTGCATTCAATGGAAGGATGGATCCACGAGTTGGGAACCCCTGAAGAATGTGAAAGAGTCGAATCCAGTTGAGGTTGCCGAGTACGCAGTTGCCCATAAAATAGTATCTGAGCCCGCCTTCTCATGGTGGGTACCTTTTACCTTAAAGAAGCGAACAAGGATCATCGCAGCTGTAAGCAGTAGATATCTCTTGAAGTCGCACAAATTTGGTGTCGAGTTACCAAAATCAGTCAAGGAAGCACTCGCCATTGATCAGGCAACCAATACAACATATTGGAAAGATGCTATAGACCTTGAGATTAAAAATGTAGACGTAGCCTTTCAGGATCTCGAAGAGAATGAGACAGTACCTGTGGGTTACCAATTCGTCAAATGCCACCTTATCTTTGACGTGAAGGTCGGCAGCCTTAAGAGGAAGGCACGATATGTTGCGGGTGGTCATATGACAGAACCACCTGCAGCCATAACGTATGCAAGCGTTGTGAGCAGAGAGTCAGTACGGTTAGGCTTGTTGATTGCAGCATTGAATGATTTGCCAATCCTAGCAGCCGATATACAGAACGCGTATCTAACAAGTCCATGCCAAGAGAAAATATACACCATCCTAGGACCAGAGTTCGGTCCACATAGGCAAGGTCGTAAGGCATTGGTGACTCGTGCGTTGTATGGTCTCAAGTCTGCTGGTGCTGCGTTCCGGAACCATTTGGCTAGTTGCCTGAGCCATCTGGGTTATGAATCGTCACGTGGGGATCCTGATGTATGGATCCGAGCGGCGACAAAGGTAACGAAGGAAGAATATTATGAGTATCTTTTTGTATACACAGATGATATCCTTGCAATTGGCTTAAAACCGAACGAAGTACTCACCAAGCTGAATCGTTATTTCCAATTAAAACCAGATTCTATTCATCCACCAGACGATTACCTAGGTACCAAACTTAAACAAGTAACGCTACCAAATGGAAGACTAGCTTGGGGACAAGGGTGCTCACATTACATTCATAATGCGGTAGCTAACCTTGAAGCATGGATGGAAGGCAAGGGATATAAGCTACCGAAGAAAGCTCCGACTCCCATGGCGACATCTTACAGACCGGAACTGGATGTTTCTCCTGAGTTAGATCCTGAAACAGCCAACTACTATCAATCGCTCATCGGTGTGTTGCGATGGACCATTGAGATCGGGCGGCTGGATATC
>JANMZB010000174.1:0-1003 GCA_031382725.1 Sphingobacteriaceae bacterium
CAAGACATAGATTTTGCTGGATACGAACGCGGTATATTTGGTTGTACACCACATGATTTAATGCATGCTTTTCTAGAAGGAGTACTTAAATATTGTACTCGTATTTTCATAAGTGGTTTCACGGTGAAGCAAAAAGCAGAGATAGATTTACTGGTTGATGAACTATTTAGTAGGTTCAGATCATCTGAGAAAAAAAACATGCCACGAGTTAATTTTTCAAAGGGAATGACCAACCTTACAATGATTACAGCCGACGAAGAGGCTGGTATGGCATTGACATTACTTATCATCGCACAAACATGTAAAGGACGACAAATTTTTGAAAAAAGAAAACCATCAAATAGTTTTCCACAAACAGAAGGAAGTAATAACAACATTGATCAAAATGAAGCATTAGACGAAGACACAGTACAAGAAAGTATCGATAGTATTGATTCTGAAATGCATTAGGAAATTTCATTCAAGTATTCGAAATCTTACTAGCATTTCATGCATGGTATAAATCAGAAAAGTCCATCCGTTGGGATAAATATTTGTCAAAAGACAAATTACTACGATCCATAAGAATTTTACTGAAACGTGTTAAAGATATTTTACCCCGATGTGACGGAAACGGGTGGAAAATTCAAAAATTCCATGAGCTCACCCACATTGCATATGATGTTGAAAATTTTGGGTCACCCAAATTTCGATACAGGTATCATGGAAAATCGGTTGATCCATGTTGGAAAAAAAAATTCGAAAACAACTCAGAAACGGGGAAGTAAAATTTTCACACGCCTACTCAGAGAAAGAATATATCAACAACAATGTTTTCAAAAAGCCAAACGATGCATTATGCCTGACGTTGAGTCTGATGACTCATCAATTGAATCCAATACATCAAATGTATCAACTATAACGACAGAAATTGTCACTCCGCATACAACCCATTTCATCAAAACAAAACATGACTATACAATTAACCTATTGAATAATGGACAAACCGTAATTATATGGGAAA
>JANMZB010000176.1:0-10484 GCA_031382725.1 Sphingobacteriaceae bacterium
GTTCGTGTTTCGTTTTTGAAAAGTTTCTGATATAGAGAATGGAAAACCTAAATAAGAAATCTCCTCATGTTGGGCGGCCTGGGTAATTCCCTGCAGGTTGGCTACAATCACAAGCAGTTTGGTTTCGGTGTCAGATAGATCCAGACCTTCTAACACTTTCACAGTATCAACCATTTGGGGTACAGCTTTTGGCGATACGAAACTTCCAAAATCAAGCGTGTCAAATCCGACCTGTATGAGGAGGTTTAAATACTCAATCTTATCTTTGGTTGGTATGAAGTTAATAATGCCTTGCATGGCATCGCGCGGGCATTCAATTAACTTTATATCCGATGGTGATGCCATTATTTATTTGATGTTTCTTCCCGCATTAATTCCCGGTTAAAAGGGCGGATAATTAAACGCGTGCCTCTGTCGTAGCTGAAGTAACTCCAGATCCAGTTTACAAAAACCACGAGTTTATTTCGAAATCCAACCAGGCTCATTAAATGAACAAACATCCATACAAACCATGCGAACACCCCTTGAAAACGAATCTTTCCAATATCAACAACTGCTCGGTTCCTGCCAACAGTAGCCATCGAGCCTTTGTCAAAATATTTAAATGGATCTGGTTCTTCTTTGTTAATGATCTTGATCAGATTTTTGGCGAGCAGTTTTCCCTGTTGCATAGCAACCGGAGCAACGCCCGGATGTCCGTTCGGAGTTTCTTCCGTGATCATTGCCGCCACATCGCCAATGGCGAAGATGTTCTGAAAGCTTTCAACCCTATTAATGTGGTCGACTTTTATCCGGCCGCCTCTAACGATATTCTCAGTCGGAATCCCTTCAGGGAAATCGCCTTTTACTCCGGCAGACCAAAGCACGTTTTTTGAAATGATATTAACATCGTTCGATAATTTTATCACTTCGCCATCATAAGATACCACCGTAACGCCGGTAAGCACCTCAACCCCCATTTCTATTAAAAACTCTTTAGAGCTGCGTTGCGCCTGGGGAGACATAGGGCCAAGTACTACATCCGATCCTTCGATGAGGTAGATATTAACTTTCGTGATGTCCAGCTCGGGATAATCCTTCTTCAATACATGACGTTTCAACTCAGATAAAGCTCCGGATAATTCTACACCAGTTGGCCCGGCTCCCACGATAACAAAGTTTAGCAAACCTGCTTTTTTAATAGGATCAGGCTCAATTAAAGCTTCCTCTAGATTTTGTAAAAGCATACTCCTGAGATTTAATGCTTCAGGAATGGTTTTCATCGGCATGGTATAATGTTCAAGTTCTTTGGAGCCAAAAAAGTTGGTATTTGAGCCGGTGGCAAGGATTAGGTAATCATAATCAAATTCCCCAATGGTGGTGTTGATTGTATTGTTCTCCGGATGGATTGAAAGTACATCCGAGTTGCGGAAAGTGAAGTTTCGTTGTCCTTTGAATATTTTGCGTAGCGGAAATGCTATCGAATCTGCCTCCAATCCGCCGGTTGCAACCTGATAAAGTAAGGGCTGGAAGGTGTGATAATTATGCCTGTCGAGCATTAAGATCTGGACCTCTTTCTCATTAAGCTTTTTGGCAAGTTGGATTCCACCAAAGCCGCCACCAATTATAATCACTTTAGGAAATTGTACAGAGGAGTTGTTTGACATCATACTATGTTTCGGTAATAACCGTATAACAGGATTTAAGTTGAGCTTTTTTCGTTTTTCGGCAATTTACAAAATAAAAAAACACCCATCCTGGAATGGATGAGTGTTAAAAATTATTTTGAGGAGATATTAAGCCTGTTGCACTTTAACCGGCTCCGGTTTCACCTCTGCTTTGTTTTTGATCATTTCAACCACAAATGGTGTTGCAACGAACAATGATGAATAAGTACCAAAGATTACTCCGATTAACATCGCGAAAGAAAACCCTCTTAGAACGTCGCCACCAAAGATAAAAATCACCAATAGAACGGCCATGGTACATATACCCGTTACAACTGTACGGCTTAATGTGCTGTTTAACGCGTTATTAATAACGGTTGGAAGAGCTTCATTTTTAGTGTTGCGCTCATTGATGTACTCTCTAACACGGTCAAATACAACTACGGTATCGTTAATCGAATAACCCATTACGGTTAATACAGCAGCAATAAATGCCTGATCTATATCCAGTGAGAAAGGAACAATTCCATCCAGCAAAGAGAATATGGAGAGCAATATCAAAACGTCGTGCAATAAAGCAACGATTGCTGATACGCCAAATTGCCATCTTCTAAACCTGATTAAGATGTAAAGGAAGATAATTACAATAGTGAAGATGACGGAGTAAATAGCAGAAATCTTGATATCATTGGCAATAGTAGGCCCAACTTTCTGCGCATCCTTAATCTCATACTTCGAGCCTAATTTGCTAAGACCGTTGTTTAGTTTTGTAGAAACTTCAGATTCTACATCTATCGAGGTTTCATCAACCTTATAAACTGTTGTAATTTTGACTTCATTCTTATTCAAGCCAACTGTTTTAACCTCTGGTGCCGCACCAAATTCTGTAGCCAGAGCACTTTTAACCTCATTCTCATTAACATTTTTATCAAACGCTACAAAATATGAGCGACCTCCTTTAAAATCTACCCCAAGGCTAAAGCCTTTGGTAAACATTGAAATCAGTCCGGCAATTATAATTATGCTTGAGAAAAGATAGAAACGTTTTCTACCCGTTATAAAATCGAATTTGGAATCCTTGAATATATTCTGAGTTGCTTTAATTGAGAAGCTGATTGGCTTGTCTCTTTTCAGCATCCACTCCAAAATCAATCTTGTTATGAAAATGGCAGCAAATAATGAAGTGATAATACCGATCATTAAAGTGGTGGCAAAACCTGCAATTGGCCCGCTTCCAAAAATATATAACACTACCCCGGTCAAGAAAGTGGTGATATTTGAATCGAGAATAGAAGACATTGCCTTACTAAAACCTTCAGAAATGGCAACTCTTAAACTCTTTCCGGAGGAAAGCTCTTCTCGAACACGTTCATAAATCAACACGTTTGCATCAACCGACATACCTAAAGAAAGTACGATACCTGCAAAACCCGGTAAGGTAAGTACTGCTCCAAGCGAAGCTAAAACTCCCATAAGGAAGAATAAGTTTACGAGCAACGCCACGTTAGCAACCCATCCGGCCTTGCTATAATACAGCGCCATAAAGAGCAGAATCACTACAATGCCTATTATCGTAGAAAGAAGTCCTTTCTGAATTGATTCAGCTCCTAACGACGGGCCAACAACATACTCGCTTACAATTTTTGCAGGTGCGGGTAAACGACCCGCTTTTAGAACGTTTGCAAGATCCTTAGTATCGTTAGCTGTGAAGCTTCCGGTAATAGAAGAAATCCCGTTAGGTATTTCATTCTGAACCGTTGGCGCAGAGTAAACATAGTTGTCTAATACAATCGCAATGCTGTGTTTTCTGTTCGGATCAGCAGCTGCGGCAGCAGTTACTCTTTTCCACTGGCTTGCACCTTCAGGATTCATAATCATTACCACTTCCGGGCGACCGTCCTGACCAACGTCATCACGGGCATCGGTAATTACATCACCAGCCAAGGCAGCTGAGCCGTCAAAGCCCGATGCTTTGAGAGCATGCAGTTCAAATACACTACTTTCTTCCGAAACCGGTTTTACACCCCAATAAAATTTCGCGTTTGGAGGGATGGTCGATTTTACAGCAGGTGAATTTAGATAAGCATTTACTTTAGCCGTATCTTTTTGTGCAGAATAACCAATTACAGAACCTGGTCTAAGCGCTGGTTGACCCTTCTCATCCTGATAAGTAGCAGGAGCTAAGACTGCAAATAGCGGATTCTTTTTTGCTTGTTCAGCCTGGTTTAAAGCAACATTCGATGTGTCTTTTCCCGCTGAGTCTTTCTTCGCACCAAGTTTTGAAAGCTTACCACCAGTTGCAGTACGAGTTGTATCAGTTGCAGCTTTCGCTGAAGTATCAGTTGCTGGTTGCTGAATAGCAGCTAAAGTTTTATTGATGTTTTCTAGTAGCGGAAAAATTTCCTGGTTCTCATAAGTTTCCCAGAATTCCAACTTAGCCGAACCAGAAAGAAGTTTTCTAACACGTTGTTGATCAGAAATTCCCGGCAACTCAATTAAAATCCTGTCAGTACCTTCTTGTATTTGAATGTTAGGTGAGGTAACGCCGAATTTATCAATACGTGTTCTTAGAACGTTGAATGATCTATCGATCGCACTCTCTGATTCACTACGAAGAAATTTAATTACATCCGCGTTGCTTGCATCAGGTTTAACCTTACCTGCATTTTCTTTAGTCGCGAAATAGCTTGCAAGTCTTCCGTTTGGATTTAGCTTTTTAAATTCTTCTCCAAAAAGAGTGATGAAGTCCGACTGACTGGTTTTTAACCGATTTTCAGCATTATTAAGGGAAGTATTAAAGCTTTGATCAGTTGTGTTGTTGGCCAAATTTTTAACCAATTCTAAAAGTGAAATCTGCATCGTAACGTTCATTCCACCTTTAAGGTCGAGCCCAAGAGGTATTTCACGTTCCTTTACATAATTATAATTGAACTCTGTAAATCCCAGGTTATATACAGGCTGGGTCGCCATAGAGTCTAAATACGCTTTCTCTTTAAGAGGATTTCCCTTGGCGTATTCTCTCGCATCATTTTCTACATTTTTAGCCACCCAGGTAAACGAAAGGGAGTATAAACACCCGATAGTTAACGCTATAGCGACAAATTTAATCAGTCCTTTGCCTTGCATTTGATTTTATAATTGTATTGTTTTTTTGTTTAAGCCCTTTTCAGATAAGACGGCAAATCTAAGTAAATTTTTAATTTATGAAATCCTTTAATTTCGAAAATAAAAAGCTTGAGATTTATCGCTTTTTGTAGGTTATAAATGAGTAAGAGAATGGTGTTTTATCATCTGGTTGAAAGCTTTCACTTTCGGTTTCTTTCCAATTATTTGAGGTGATTTCGGGAAAGAAAGTATCTGCTTCAAAGCTTTTGTGAATCTTTGTGAGATAGATCTTTTTTAATAAATGATGCGCTTGCTTAAAAATCTCTGCTCCACCAATAATAAATACTTCGGCCTCATCTTTACATAGCTCTAAAGCAGCATTTAACGAATCAGTTACTTCTGCACCGGGTAGTTCCAGATTTGCCTGGCGTGTAATCACTATGTTTCGCCGGTTTGGTAAAGCTCTGCCCATACTATCAAATGTTTTCCGACCCATAATGATGGTATGCCCAGAAGTGATCGACTTAAACCTTTTTAGATCAGCAGGAAAATGTACAAGGAGTTGGTTGTTTTTGCCAATTCCCCAGTTTTGATCTACAACAACGACGGCGGATAAGTTTATTGGTTTGGAGTTCATTAGGAATTAGTTGGGGCGGCGTTGTGGTTGTTGCCAATGAATTTTATGTATGAATTGAGCATTTTATGAACCTGGGTAAGCTCATCTAATAATCTATCGGCTTTGTCAGCCTCAATAATATTTCTGGTTTTCAATTTTGTTAGCCAGCTTTTGGTCTCCATTATGGAGCCTCTGCTGAAATAGCAAAAATTTTTGTTCTCCTTATAATGAAATCTGCCATATCCCTCGGCAATATTTGCACCTATCGAATCCGCAGACCTTACGAGTTGTTTTCCAATAGTGTCTTTGACAAAGTAATCTTTCCAGGATAATACTTCTTCCCAAATTTCGTCAGACAGCTTTTCGGATCTTTTATAAACTTCTAAATCATCTAATTTGTACGTTCCCATGGCTTGGATTAAAAACTAATGACTATCCCCTAATGCTCTATTTACTATTAGTTACTAAAACTAATGATATCCCCTAAGGATCTATTTATTGCATCCTGACTAAAAAACTAATGACTATGCCCTAATGAACTAAACCGCCACCGGTGCTTTAATATGAGGATGAGGATCATAATTTTCAAGCGTAAAGTCTTCAAACTTAAATTCGAAAATATCTTTAACATCCGGATTTAATTTAACCGTTGGTAGCGGCCTTGGTTCCCGGCTTAGCTGCAGCTTGGTTTGCTCGAGGTGATTATTGTAAAGATGGGCATCGCCAAGCGTGTGAATAAATTCGCCAGGTTTTAATCCGCAAACCTGCGCCACCATAAGCGTAAGCAGAGCGTAAGATGCGATGTTGAAGGGCACACCTAAGAAAATATCTGCGCTGCGTTGATATAACTGACAGCTTAATTTTCCATCAGCAACATAAAACTGAAAAAAACTATGGCAGGGTGGAAGTGCCATGTTCTCTATCTCGGCCACGTTCCATGCCGATACTATTAGACGCCGTGAATCGGGCGTGTTTTTTATCTGATTAATAACTTGAGTAATCTGGTCGATGTGCCTTCCGTCTGGCGTAGGCCACGAACGCCACTGAGAACCATAAACCGGGCCCAAATCGCCATTTTCATCCGCCCATTCATCCCAAATGCTTACTCCATTCTCTTTCAGGTAACGGATGTTGGTATCGCCTTTCAGGAACCAGATTAATTCGTGCAGTATAGATCTTAGATGAAGCTTCTTTGTAGTAACCAACGGGAAACCATCTTCAAGATTAAAACGCATCTGGTAACCGAATACACTAATTGTCCCGGTGCCGGTGCGGTCGTGTTTTTGCGTGCCATTAGTTAGCACGTGCTGCATCAAATCAAGATATTGTCTCATCTTCTACAAAAGAAATAAATGTATTTTTACCGTCCTACAATTGTGAACAAAATCTTGATTGTTTAGAACTCATGCTTACATTTCCAAACGCAAAGATTAATATTGGATTAAATATAATTTCAAGACGAAGCGATGGCTATCATAATCTTGAAACGGTTTTTTATCCGGTAAAGATAAAAGACGCACTTGAAGTTATCGAAGCTGATGAGTTAAGTTTTGAAGCATCTGGTATCGAAATACCCGGCTACGCTAATGAAAATTTGTGTTTAAAGGCATACCACTTGCTCAAAAAAGATTTCGACATTCCTCCAGTAAAGATTCATTTGCACAAACAAATACCAATAGGGGCTGGGCTTGGCGGCGGTTCAGCTGATGCTGCCTCCTTTATTCGTTTAATGAACGATAAATTTTCTTTAGGTCTGGATGATGTGGCAATGGAAAATTACGCCAGGCAGCTTGGTGCCGACTGTGCCTTCTTTATTCAAAACATGCCCGTATTTGCCTTTGGCAAAGGAGATGAATTTTCGAATATTGATTTGGATCTATCGGCATATTATCTTGTGCTTGTAATGCCGCCCGTACATGTGTCAACCGGCGAAGCTTACAGAGGAGTGAAGCCAGGACCACCGAAAAGTTCCTTAAAAGAGCAAATTTTGATACCAATAGAAAATTGGAAAGCGGAGATCAAAAACGACTTCGAAGAATCAATCTTTAAAAATCACTCTTCTATTCGTGGTGTTAAAGCTGCGTTGTATGAAGCAGGGGCTTTATATGCTTCTATGAGTGGGAGTGGGGCATCCGTTTATGGAATCTTCACCCCAGAAACGAAATTACCGCACCTGGAAAAAGGCAACCTTGTTTTTTACAACGTTTAATTGATGTAATCTTTGTCTTCTTCGGTTAAACCGGATTTGTTTTCTTGTGTTGACAATGCTTCAACAGGAGCATCCTTGTAAATTATTTCCTTCTTTTTCGGTCTGCCGGCCAGTACTCCTAATATAAATCCTGTGGCAAACATAACTCCCAAAATAACCAGCTTTGGAACTTTTGTGATACCAAAGATCCAAAAGTCTATCGCGTCGGTATTATTCATTAAAATGATTGTTACCAGTACCGATACAATGATTATAAAAATGCTTTTTCCACTCATGTTAAAAATTATAAACTGCTACGGTTTCGAATATCGGGTTTTGAATTGATTTTTCGTTTAAGAAAATTATTCTTCCTCCAAGATCAAAATTGGGTAACGGAAAACGAAGCAAATTCATGTCGGCACGTAATTCAGCGCCGTAAGAGCGGGGGGCGAAACCTTTTCTTCCCGAATCGATGTTTTCAAAGTCGGCGAAGAAACCTGCTTTAAATCGTTTAATGTAGGCTAACGGGCCAAACTCCCAGTCGGGATAGAAAAGCGGTAGCCGGTAGTCTAATAATAGGGTGTTTCGTGCATTGCTTGGCTTCATGAAAAGATGCCCGCTCACTCTCGGAATATTTGTATTCCTTTCGTAAACACCACTATTGAATTGAAAATTGTATGAAGCCTGGAAGGAATGATTTGTTGCCAAGCCCGGAAAAAAGAATGAACTGTTGAAAGTTAGTAAGTCGCCCTTTGGCATATTCTCAAAAGGGAAGTGGCGATATCTCAAACTCACATTCTGACTCCATTTTGGAGCCAGGTCTCTGGCACTTCTGCGCGAAGTTCTGGAAGCCGAAAATTCGTAGTGTATCGGCAATTTTAAGATTTGGAATTTGATCGGAACGGTACTTTCAACATCGTAAAAAGAAGTCTGGCTTACACCAGTTTTAAAACTGAAGCGGTAGATATTGTTAAACCTATTTAGCAAAATAGGGATTGTTACGTCTGCTTTGATTTCATTTTCACGATACGTTACCGGAATAACTCTTCCGCCAGATCCTCTTACACTCGATGCGTCAGGGCGATTAACGTAACTGACAGCCAGGATTGGAAAAAAACGGCTATAAATAAAACCGGTTTCGTATTCGCTTCTGCGGAAGTTTTGGTTGTATTGATAGCCGGTATAGAAACTCAGAGTGTTCAACTTATTATCAGATTGCAATCTGAATCCAAAAAGCTTATTGTCTGAATTTGGAATATCTTCTACTATTGGCCGAGAAGTATGGAAGTAAAAGAGATTATTGAGCTCGCGATAGCGTTTGCTGGGATAAGTTTTTGAAGGAAGATTATCAAAAACATTTACTGCACCCTCTTCCTTGACAAGCGGATCAGCATAATTTACCACTGCTTTTTCAACCGACGTAATATTTGTTCCCGGGGTATTGGATGGAATGGATGAAATGTCATAACCTTCCGGACTGTAATTATTAAATAAAATAGCACCTGATATAGGATCAACCGATGGATTGTTCGCCCCATACTTTGATGAGGTAAGTTGATATATTTCTTTGCTTGAAGGATTTAACCGGTATACATTATCAATCCCATTGAAATGGGCTTTAAATAAAATTCCATCTTTTGCGTATACCGGACGAAGTATTTCCTGTAGTTCTAGCGGCATCAGCTGTGAAAATTCCCCCGTGGTTCGGTCTAATTCAAAAATGGTTTTGCCACTAGTTGCTACCGCGATGATCGCAATCTTATCCCCCGTTTGATTAAATGCTGGCATCTGCAACATATAATTATCAGGCGAAGGATATCGCTTGATTTCTTTGCCGGTTTCGGCGCTCAGTTCTACGAGTGAAATCTGTTGAGATACGCTTACCTCGATGGCGGCTATAGTCTTGCCATCCGGCGAAAGGGCAGGAGCAAAGAGTCGGCTTTTGTGTGTAAGCTGCCGTTTAGATTTGCTCCTGGTATCAAAGATATTTATCACATTAAACGACCGTTGCTGATAGCGCGCATCGAACCTTAATTCGTCCCAAACAATTTTTTCGGCAGCATAACTAAACCATGGAATTTCCTGAATTCCGATATTTAAAATCTTCCCGCTTTTTCCATCTTTTCCCATTTCATAAATAGCCTGGGTTCGGGCCTTACTATCTTTGAGATATAAGATCTTTCCGGTTGTAGTGCTCACTGGAAGAAGATAGCTTTCGGGAGTTCGGGTCGTTCGATTATTTAACGAAATATACTCCTGGGCCTTGGCTTTTTTCAGCTGCTCAGACCATAAACTCTTTAGTTCATTTGCTGTTGATTTATGGAGTTTTGATGTGGTGAGATTTGTGAATTTTTTAACCGAGTTACTGAAGTTATAAGGGCGAAATGGGTTCTTCGAAATACGCGTAATTAAACTGTCGTTTATATCATTGCCAAAGTCTCTTCTCAATTTTGTATTCATGAAAAAACCAAGCTGATAATACCCCGCGGTAAAATCTTTTACAGACCCAAAGTAATTTTTGGAATAGCTGTAATTTTTACCACTTAGTGTATTTGACCTATATGCAATATACCATTCCGAGATACGCCCACGGCCCGCTTCGGTTAACACAGTTTCGGTAGTTACAGCATCGCCTTCAAAGAACCACGAGGGTAATGAAATTCCGAACATTGTTAAAGCCAGGCTCTCAAAAGGAGGGAAGTTGTATGCCCCCGTTAATTTGTCGAACTGTACCACATGCCGCAGCTCGTGGACGGCTAAACTATTTAACCAATTTTGATAGTCGAAGGACTGAGATGGCGTTGCAAAGAACTCCGACCGACGGGGTGCCAACTGCACAAATCCATTTGCCGAGGTGCCCTGGTTTTGTAAGATGATGGAGATTCGCTTTGGTTTTTTTCCGAGTGAAGAACTAACTTTTCCGATGATG
>JANMZB010000179.1:0-7880 GCA_031382725.1 Sphingobacteriaceae bacterium
GATTGGCAATGGCGACGGTGATTCAGCGGGAGCGTGCATGGTGCACAACCCCAGCTATGACTTTAATGACGACAACATCGCTGTCGGAGCTGCATATTGGGCAGCGCTGGTGCGGGAGTTTTTTGCAACGTAAAATAAAGGTTTGAATTCGACCCTGTGTATCCGGTAATGAAATTCATGCATTGGGTCGGAATTATTCGGCTTCGCAAAGCATTCTAATATATAAACCTCCACCCCGGAGGTTTTTTTATGCTTTTGTTTTAACTTAGAGTTATAAAATCCAAACTATGGTTATTATAAAAGAATTTAAAGAGTTTGCCTTGCGCGGCAACGTTATCGATCTAGCTGTCGGTGTTATTATAGGGGCAGCATTTGTTAAGATAGTCAACTCCCTGGTAGAAGATATCATTATGCCACCTTTAGGATTTATATTAGGTGGAGTCGATTTTGCAGATAAAAAAATAATCCTGAAGCTCGGGGATGCGGCTAACAAGATAGCCGAGGTTTCAATAAAATACGGCAATTTTATTAATGTACTTATTCAATTCTTAATAGTTGCCATCTGTATCTTCCTTATTATTAAACTTCTCAATTCGCTAAAGCGGAAGGAAGAAGTTGTGGAAGTAGCCGTTGTTCCAGGAAAGGAAGAGGCGCTCTTAAGTGAAATAAGAGATATTCTGAAAAGCCAGAAAGATATAAGTTAATCTGGATGACTTAGGCAAATTGCCGAGGTCATCCAATAACAATTGTACTCGAAATCTATAAGTCGTTAAAGAGGTTGTGGTAGAGCTTCACCAAAACAATTTTATGGATACGGTACGTTTCTGAAAAATACTCCTCTTCAGGATGTTTTTGCAGGTCAGTTTATCAATAAAGTATTGCGTAGAGTTTTCATTCTTCCACAACATTAGCTACTCGTCCAACCTGGCCGTCTTCAAGCCTCACTTTTATTCCGCGGCTATGAAAAGATGAACTTGTAAGCAGATCCTTTACGATACCACGAGTTAACTTTCCCGACCGCTGATCCTTTTTGAGGATGATGTCAACTTCTAATCCGGGATAAATATCTTGTCTGTTTTGTCCGTTCACTGATAATAGATTTGAGATGTTAGATATGAGATATGAGACGGGAGTTCGAGTATTATTATGGATTTACCTTTCAACTTTTCGCTTTTATCTTTCAGCCTTTTACCTTTAACCTTTCTGCTTTCAGCCTTTTACCTTTCCCACTCCAAACTTCTCTTCCATCATCTTCTCCAAAGCAAACATTTCGTCGCGCATTTTGGCGGCGGTTAAGAAATCCATGCCTTTTGCAGCAGCAAGCATATCCTTTTTAGTCTTATCAATAGCTTTTTGTAATTCAGGTTTTGTCATGTATTGCACAATCGGGTCAGCAGCAATATTATCTGCCCCCTCGTTTCCAACATAAACCTTTTGAATGCCGCCTTTAAAATCAACTACGGACGTTTGTTCAATAATTGCTTCACGCGACTTTCCAATCGTTTTAGGCGTAATTCCATGTTCCTCATTATACTTAACCTGCTTCTCGCGACGCCTGTCTGTTTCCTGAATCGTTATTCGCATACTCTCCGTAATCTTATCAGCATACATAATTACGCGACCGCGATCATTACGGGCGGCACGTCCAATGGTCTGAATCAAAGAACGCTCTGAACGCAAGAAACCCTCCTTATCAGCATCGAGAATTGCAACGAATGAAACTTCGGGTAAATCAAGGCCTTCACGTAAAAGGTTAATTCCTATCAATACATCAAACTCGCCTAAACGCAGCCCCCTTAATATTTCTACACGTTCCAATGTCTTTACTTCCGAGTGAATGTAGCGCACTTTAATACCAAGCCTGTCCATGTATTTAGTAAGTTCCTCGGCCATGCGTTTGGTAAGTGTGGTTACTAAAATCCTGTCGCCTTGTTTAACTGTTTTGTTTACTTCATCAAGCAAATCATCTACCTGGTTTGTAACAGGCCTTATTTCAATCACAGGATCTAATAAGCCCGTTGGCCGGATAACTTGTTCTACTACAATACCACCGGATTTTTCTAATTCATAATCGCCCGGAGTGGCGCTAACATAAATGGTTTGAGGCGCGAGGCGTTCAAATTCCTCGAAATTTAAAGGTCGGTTATCAAGCGCTGCCGGTAGGCGAAACCCATAATCAACTAATGATAACTTTCTTGAACGGTCGCCGCCATACATTGCCCTTACTTGCGGAACCGTTACATGGCTTTCGTCGATGACCATCAGGTAATCGTCCGGGAAGTAATCCAAAAGGCAGAAGGGGCGCATGCCAGGCGTTCTTCCATCAAAAAAACGGGAATAATTTTCAATACCGCTGCAATAACCCAGCTCGCGTATCATCTCCAAATCATAATTAACCCGTTCTTCTAACCGCTTGGCTTCTAAAAATCGCTGGTCGTTTACAAATTGCTTTTTGCGACTTTCGAGCTCTTCCTGTATGGCCCAAACTGATTGCGTAAATCGTTCGCGGGGAGTAACGAAAAGATTGGCAGGATAAACAACCATGTGGGTCATTTTTTCGAGCGTTTTCCCCGTAGCCGGATCGATGGCTGTTAATTCTTCAATATCATCACCAAAAAAAGAAACCCGGTAAGCATGATCCATGTAAGCAGGATAAATATCTACCGTATCACCTTTCACCCGGAAGGTTCCGCGGCGGAAATCAGCAGTAGTTCTTGAATATAGAATTTCTACCAGACGATGCAGGAAAGCATTTCGTGTAATTCTGGTGCCAACCGCAAACTTAAAAGTGGAATTATAAAAATCTTCGGGATTCCCCATACCATAAATACAGGAAATGGACGAAACCACGATCACATCCCGGCGGCCAGACATTAATGAAGATGTTGTACGAAGTCTCAGCTTTTCAATTTCCTCGTTTATCTGAAGGTCCTTTTCGATGTAAGTATTTGAACTTGCGATGTATGCTTCCGGCTGATAGTAATCGTAATAAGACACAAAATAATTGACCGAGTTTTCAGGAAAGAATTGCTTAAACTCACCGTAAAGCTGTGCTGCAAGGGTTTTGTTATGACTTAATATTAAGGTTGGTTTTTGAGTTTGCTCGATAACGTTAGCAATTGTATAGGTTTTTCCAGATCCGGTAACGCCCAACAAGGTCTGATAATGCTCACTCCCTTTTACACCCTCTACTAATTGTCTAATCGCTTCAGGCTGATCTCCTGCAGGCTGATAATCTGAAATTATTTTAAAATCCATGCGAATATCAAAAATACGAAAAGCGATTGTAAATGATCCGCATTTAAAAATAAGGGAGCCACCTGGTGACCCCCTTTACAAACCTTATCTAACAAAAGCAACATGTTAGAATATTTTTAACTCGAAAACTTGATTTTTGGTTTTAAATCATGCGGGGAATAATTTAAATGCTAAATTTATATCGCATGTTTCTATTAAGCAATACACCTTCTATCGCAAATAATTTTATCGCCGAACTTCGCGACTCGCAGATTCAGCAGGATAGTATGCGTTTCCGGAGAAACATTGAGCGCCTGGGGGAAGTTTTTGCTTACGAGATTAGTAAACGCCTGGAGTATATCGAGACAGAATTCGAAACGCCTTTGGGGACAGCCACGGTATCCATACTTAAAAAACAACCGGTATTGGCAACTATTTTACGAGCTGGCTTGCCGCTTCATCAGGGTTTGCTGAACGTTTTCGACAGAGCCGATTCTGCTTTTATAGCGGCATATCGCAAACCTTCAAAAGCCGGAGGCTTTGTAATACAGCAAGAATATGTTGCGGCCCCCGATTTGAATGATAAAGTAGTGATTATATCAGACCCAATGCTTGCAACTGGCTTAAGTATGGTAGCATCCTGCAAAGAGCTTCTTGGACAATACAAAATCAAACAATTACATCTGGTTTCTGTCATAGCCAGTGCCGAAGGCCTGGCACACATTAAGGCTAACTTGCCAAAAGCGAAACTTTGGATTGGAGCGATTGATGAAGAAATGACAACCAAATCTTATATCGTTCCTGGTTTAGGCGATGCCGGCGATTTGGCGTTTGGAATTAGAGAAAGTACATGATGTGCAAATGTGCAGATGATTTTTAGATATGCAGATGATTTGCATGGCTTTAGGATGTTGCCGGATCGCACATCCAAATCAACCAATCTGCACATCAATTATGTTACTTGTCGATCCACATTTGCACATCAAAATAATTGCACATTCGCACATCAAATAATCTGAACATCAAATTATGTCTCTCGCCAGAAATCCGCACATTTGCACATCACCTAATCTGCACATCATCAAAAATCTGCACATCTAAAACATGCTTCGTCATATTTTTTTCGATTTAGATCATACCATTTGGGATTTTGATAAGAATGCGGAAGAAACCCTTCATGAATTATATGAAGTGCATTCTTTAGCTGATCTCGGCCTATCCTGTCCGCATACTTTCATACAAACCTATACCCGGAATAATCACATGTTATGGGCCGATTATCATCTGGGTAAGATTTCCAAAGAACAACTTCGTTCAACCCGTTTTAGCACTACATTTTTAGAATTAGGGTTATCCGTGGAAACGATACCTGAAGAGTTTGAAGATGATTATGTGCGTATCTGTCCAACAAAAACTAACCTGTTTCCCGGAGCGCACGAAACTTTGAGTTATTTGCAGCAAAAGTATTCCCTTCATCTTATTTCAAATGGCTTTAAAGAATCTACAGAACTTAAAGTTGATGTAACCGGTTTAGGGAAATATTTCGAAAATGTGTTCATCTCTGAAGTAATTGGCTTTAATAAACCAGATGCAAAGATTTTTGATTTCGCTTTAAGTACTGCAAAAGCAACCAGAGAAGAAAGTATTATGATAGGGGATAGTATTGAGGCAGATATTCGCGGGGCGATGGATTATGGAATGGAAGCTATTTATTTCAATCCAACAAAAAAAGATAAGCCTGCCGACGTACCAAAGCAAATTACTGACCTGAATGAACTGATGAAAATTTTCTAAGACATCTCGTGTTAATGTAAATTTGCGCCTGGAGGGAAGTATTTAATCCCAGCTAACGATTAAACAACCTCTACAATAACGAATATGTAAGAGGTATGCCCGATAGGTTTAATGTTGAGTGTTTCCATCCCTGCGGTTTTTATTTTAATATTGTCATCTTAGATTAATTAATGATAGGCCTGTTCAGAAGTTTAAATCCGCTAAACCTGGTGGTACTTGTAATTGTAGCAGGCTTGTTGAGGTTGGGCGTGTATTTCAACCCACCGGGCAAACTTGATTTTTCGATTTTTGAATCCTACGCCTCGGTACTATTTAATTTTTCAAATCAACATCTGTTTAGTGTAGAAAGTAATCTTTTTTTCGCCTTTGTAATAACCCTCATACAAGCGGTATTATTTAATAGGGTTATAAACGAATACAATCTGCTCGGTAAACCCTCATTTTTACCCGCTTTAATGTATGTTACCTGTTCCAGCTTACTCACCAATTTTTTGGTTTTAACGCCGGCCTTGCTATGTAATTTTCTGATGATCTGGATGCTCAACAAATTTTTGAGTATTCATCGTAAAGAATCTGCACAGTCTACCATGTTCGATCTGGGTATGATTATAGCAGTCGGGACACTAATTTATCTGCCCTTCATCACAATGATGGTCCTTCTGTGGATTTGTTTACTCATTTTCCGGCCCTTTAATTGGCGCGAGTGGATAGCGGGGATCATCGGTTTTTTAACCTTGTACTTTTTCATCGCGGTAGCCTATTACCTTACCGATTCTTACCAAAAATTGCGAGATTTTAAGATGCCGTTGGCCATTGAATTCAGATTAACAGGAATAAATATTTACAATTACCTCGTACTTATTCCTGTGCTTTTTATTTTGTTTTTGTCTGTAATTTCTATCCAGCAAAGGCTCTTTAGATCCTACGTCCATATCCGAAAATCGTATTTAATGATTTTTTTCATTTTCATATTTTCGATACTTTCATATTTTATCACATCAAAATATCAGGTTTATCATTTCCTGCTTACAATTCCTTCGGTTGCAGTTTTTATGGGATTCTATTTTATTTCGGCTACAAAAAAGTGGTTTTACGAAAGCTTATACCTGGTATTGGCTGGGTGTATTATCTATTTCCAGTTTTTATAATCAGTAGCCCCATAACGTTTTTTCTAGAACACTTTGTCTTCCCGAATTTATTTCGGGATCTCGCACCAGAAATATGTGAAAGATGCTGAAACGAGTTCAGCATGACATCAGCGATGAGCTAACCTTAACCTTTTTTAACAAAATAAAAGTCCCCGATACTTCAAAAATTAAATAGTTTTGTAACATGAAGTTCGGAGTTGTAGTTTTTCCCGGATCCAATTGCGATCAGGACAGCATCTATGTATTAGAAACCATATTAGGGCAAGAAGTAGTAAAGTTGTGGCATAAAGATCACGATTTACAGGGTGCAGATTTCGTTATCCTACCGGGAGGATTCTCCTTTGGCGATTATTTACGATCAGGGGCAATTGCCCGGTTTTCGCCAATTATGCAAGAAGTAATTCAGTTCGCTAATAAAGGTGGGTATGTGATGGGAATTTGTAACGGCTTCCAGATTTTGGCTGAAGCAGGTTTGGTACCAGGAGCTTTACTTCACAACAGCAGCCGTAAATTCATTTGCCGCAACATTCATCTTAAAGCGCAAACCACAAATTCATTAATAACTTCAGCGATAAGCGCAGATAAAGCTTTGAAAATTCCAATCGCTCACGGGGAAGGGAATTATTTTGCAGATGCTGATACATTGAAGAAATTAAATGATAAAGATCAAATCCTTTTCCGCTATTGCGATGAAAATGGATTAATTACACCAGAGTCGAACCCTAACGGATCTATTGAAAATATTGCTGGCGTTTGTAATGAAAACCGAAATGTTTTCGGATTAATGCCGCATCCGGAAAGAGCAGCCGATCCGGTATTAGGTAACGAAGATGGCTTAGGTGTTTTCGAATCGATCCTCAAAATTGTACATGCTTAATGCTAAATCTTGTTGTTGATATTGGCAATACCTTCACCAAGCTAGCCACATTCAATAACAAGGAAATGATAAGCCTCGAGCAAACCGAGAACTTATCACTTGAATATCTGAACAATTTCTTAGATGCTCGCGCTGTTAATAATGCAATAATATCGAGCGTTAACATAGAGATTGATTCATTTGAAGACTTGCTCAAATCGCGAACTAATTATTTCAGGTTTACCGGCTCAAGCTCTTCAAATATCATTAATCATTATAAAACCCCTCATACGCTGGGTTTAGACAGATATGCAGCTGTTATTGCGGCAGATTACCTATTTCCACAACAAAGCTGTTTGGTTATTGATGCCGGGTCTTGCATTACCTATGATTTTATAGACAAAGACAAAAATTATTTGGGAGGAAGCATCACTCCCGGAATACAAATGCGGTTTAAAACGATGAGCAGTTTTACGGGTCGGCTGCCTCTGGTAGAGTCAGATATAAATAAAGACACTGATTATGGCGATGATACAACTTCTGCAATTCGAAGTGGCGTTCAAAAGGGCGTTGTTTACGAGGCTTTAGGGTTTATCAATTCCTTTTATTCGAAATGGCCCGATTTGAAAGTGATACTATGCGGCGGCGATGTTAATTTTTTTGATACGCAGTTGAAAAATAGCATCTTTGCGCACACTTTAAAAACCGAGCCGCATTTGGTACTTATTGGTTTAAACGAAGTTATCTATTATAATAATGACTAAAACTTTAAAAATTATATTCATTTTCAGCTGTCTGTTCAGCGGCTTTAATGCTCTGGCTCAAAGTACCACCAGCTCACCCTA
>JANMZB010000220.1:0-1965 GCA_031382725.1 Sphingobacteriaceae bacterium
AATAAAGCCCAGAAGATAAAAGAAGTTTTTCCAGTCGGTTTCCCCAAAAAGGGCAAAAAATAAAAATGCTACCATTCCCAGGAACTCGATAATAGGAGCCAGAAATTCAAAAAAGAACCAGTAAGGATAGCTAAGCATTCCAACCAGCCCATATTCGGGATTAAAAAACATCTTTCTGTGAAAGAGTAGTGTTTCAATAGTTCCGCGAGCCCAGCGATTGCGCTGCCTTCCCAGAATTTTATATGATGCCGGTGCTTCTGTCCAGCAAAGCGGATCGGGAATAAAGGTTACTCGATATGGAACTTTTTGCTCCTCCATATATCGTCGCATCCTAACAACCAATTCCATGTCTTCGCCCACGGTTTTATGATTGTATCCGCCGCAATTGATCACAATTTCTTTATCAAAAGCTCCGAAAGCTCCGGATATAAGTAATAGTCCGTTAATTTTGCTCCAGGCCATCCGGCCTAGCAAAAAAGCCCTTATATATTCCAGTGTTTGTACACGAGGCAAAAATTCATTTGCCAGGTTTATTTTAATCAATCGCCCGTCTTCGATCACACATCCGTTAGCAATTCTTACCACGCCTCCAGTAGCAATAACCCGCTCGCGGGTGGTTTCCAGGAATGGTTTAGCAAGTTTTAAGAGTGCATCCTGCTCAAGAATACAGTCTACGTCAATACATACAATGTAATCGTTCGAAGAAATATTAATTCCAACATTTAAGGCGTCCGCTTTTCCACCATTTTCTTTATCAACTACAACCAGCTTGCGGTAGACCGGATTGCTGCTCTTATAAACGCCACGGACTTTTTTAGTCGCTATTTGTTCATTATAGAAATAATCAATCCTTTTAAGATCAAAGCTGTCAATAAGCTTTTGCAGACAGTCATCTTTACTACCGTCATTAATAATAATTACCTCAAGATTATTATAGTGTATTGATAGAAGTGATTTGGCATTTTCTACCACAGTAGCACCCTCATTATATGCAGGAGCAAGGATGCTCATTGAAGGCGCTTCGGGCGATGTGGCAAGAATTCTGTAATCAGTAAAACTGTTTTTATTAAGATATTCTCTTACTGATACAATCGAAAACAGGCCAATTCCCATATAGGAGAGTAATAATGTTATTGAATACAATAACAAAAAAACAGTAAACAAATACGGTATCACACTTAGCCAGCTCATCGTGTGCACTCCATTTTAACCTGTTGAATAATTCCCTGTAACGGGTTTCTAAAAGCACTATGATGCTTATATACTATTTCCTCTCCTTCAGTGCCGCATTTAAATAAGGCCCTTGCAGCGGCAATCTTAATCTGGTTGTCGTCTGAGCTTAATTGTCTTTTTAGAAATAATAGGCTGTCTGATGACGCGATTTCTTTTAGGGCACTTAATACAGCAAGCTGGTGTGCTTTAGGTTCGTGGTTGTAAATTTTTATCAAATGCGCTGCGGTTGTATCCTCATAAATCTCTTTTAAACATTTAATGCACTGTAATCGAACTTTCTGATTTTCATGTTTAAGGCACTCTACAATTTGATCGTACAATTGAAACTGGTGGTAAGAGGCTGATAGTTTTAATGCGAATATAATTACCGTATCATTTGGCGATTTTAACCAATTTTCTATTCCCTTAAAATCCCCGGAAGGGATATTAGAGAGTTCTTTAAGTAAATTTAACTGGTGCCATTCGGAGATGGGATACTTTATGTGATTAAGGAATTCCAGCCCTTCAAAACCATGGTACTTAACAATACTGGTTTGAGCTTCCATACGGATGTACTCATTTTTGTGGTTTGTTAGTTTGAATAACTCGGGCGGAAAGTCATCAAGATGCATAGTAGCCAATTGTTTAATTGCCATTGCTTTAATATGCCATTTTGAACTTCTAAGATTCCTTTCACAATCTTTTCTAAGACCTAGCTGTGTATAGAGTTTTGAAAGATTTTCGGCTGCGACC
>JANMZB010000226.1:0-6806 GCA_031382725.1 Sphingobacteriaceae bacterium
GCAGTAAAAAATAGCTTAACCAGTTTCTATACTGATATAGCTTCCCCTTGATAATTCTGGGATAAATCCATTTTCTGCCACTTTGTGTATCAGAAACATCCTGAGATTTACTATTACAAACTATCGCATCCACACTCCCCATCTTTATCATTTATCTACCTGATTTCAGATTAATCAACCCTCCTTATCACCCTGCGCTGCTTTTGGATTAGCCGGATTAGTTCCCTTTAAAGATTTAATATAGTTCGATAAATTAGAGATCTGTTTAGGGCTCAAAGTTTTTTCCCAGGCTATCATGCCCTTTTCGGGAACACCATATTTAATCGTTTTAAAAATGCTGACTATTTTCCCGCCATGAAGCCAGTAATCATCTGTGAGGTTTGGACCTACAACGCCCTGCCCTTTATCGCCATGGCAAGCAACGCAATTTGCGGCGAATATTGCTGCGCCATCAGTAATCACAGCGGCTTCGGTACTTTCCTTAACAGTGTTCTCATCAATTAAATTTGCTGTATTTGCCAGGTAAGCATCTTTGGCAGCTTTCGCAACACGGACTTCTGTAACGTATTCTTCCTCTTGTAATTTACCCCAGTCGAATACATGATAGTAAAACATGTATCCAACAGCGATTACTACGGTTGTGTAGAATAACCAGTTAAACCAGGCCGGTATCGGATTATTTAGTTCCACGATACCGTCAAATTCGTGGTCGAGCTTCATGTTCTCTTCCTCCGATAGTGGTTTCAAACTCAAAAGCTTAACCCAAATACTTGGTTTGCTTTTCTCTATAGCCAGCCACTCATCAAATTCAAGAAGTTTATGATTTTCCTGAATAACTGGAGTTGGGTTTAGAATCTCCTGCGAAAGCCTTTTGAATGTTTTCAAAAACACTACGGCCACCCATAGAATAAGCAGTGCCAAAATGCAGGCTGCAATTAATAATAAGTCGAGGTGAAAATTACCGGTGCCAATCGGTTTAGCTGCTTTATCCTGAGCAAAAACTATCTGGCTTGTTCCGAGTAATAAAAATATGTGAATAAGGCGGTTCATATAACTTCTTCTTTATTGTCATTTAATGGAAGTTCGCTCATGTACTTAATATGCTTTTTATTTGCCTTGATCAGCATAATGGCTACGAGTAGAAAGAATATCAGGAATATCCAGAGAGACGTAATGAGGTAGATATTCGTTCCGGTTACGTTACTTAAAAATTGCTTAAACATGGTGTTATGTGTTATATCTATATGAGCATTTCTTTGTCGGATTAACTAACAAATGCACAGTTTTATTTAGTTTTGATATCAGTTCCTAATCGTTGTAAATAGGCGATGATGGCGATGATCTCCCGGTCGCTTTGAACTTTAATGTTGTCGGCTGCCAGGTTTTGTGAAATCATTCTGGCTTGTACTTCCAGATCTTTAGTTGCCCTGTCTTCAAATCCCTCTTTGTATGGCACGCCCAGTTTTCGCATCGCATTAATTTTAGATGCCGTAGTGCTGATATCAAGCTTTTGCTCAATTAACCAGGGATAAGGTGGCATAATACTGCCCGGAGTCATGGTGGTTGGATCAAGCATGTGATTGAAATGCCATGCGTTTGAATACTTGCCGCCTTCGCGCTGTAAATCCGGACCCGTTCTTTTCGATCCCCATAAAAATGGGTGATCGTATACAAATTCGCCCGCCTTACTGTAATCGCCGTAGCGTTCTGTTTCTGAACGGAAAGGACGGATCATTTGAGAATGGCAATTCACACAACCTTCACGGATGTAAAGATCCCGTCCCTGAAGCTCAAGAGGAGAATAAGGTTTTACGCTGGAGATAGTTGGAATATTTGAAGAAATCAGAAACGTGGGCATCATTTCGATCATACCACCAATCAAAATAACAATTAGTGAAAGCACAAGGAAAGTCATCGGCTTGCGCTCTAGTTTTCTGTGCCAGGCGCTATCTCCGGTATGAGGAACAAAAACGGGTGCAAGTGGCATAGCCTCGGCAGCTTCGTTTGCTAAAAGCTTGCCTTTCATCATCGTTTTAGCCAGGTTATAAGCCATCACAATCGCACCTATTAAATATAAACCTCCACCGATAGATCTCAGGCGATGCATAGGTAATATCTGCAGCACCGATTCCCAGAAGCTAGGATATTTCAACATGCCCTCTGGTGTGAATTCTTTTAACATCAGCCCTTGGGTAAAACCAGCCCAATACATCGGAACGGCATAAAATAAGATCCCGAAAAGGCCTATCCAGAAATGGAAACCAAGCAATTTTTTGGAATAGATTTCGGTTTGATAAATACGCGGAATGATCCAGTATAAAATAGCGAAGGTTAAAAACCCGTTCCAGCCCAGCGCACCTACGTGTACGTGTGCAACTATCCAGTCGGTATAATGTGCAATGGCGTTTATTTGCTTAAAGGAAAGCATTGGCCCTTCGAAAGTGGCCATTCCATAAGCGGTAAGACCAACCACCATAAATTTCAAAATGGCATCATCCCGAACTTTGTCCCATGCCCCGCGAAGCGTTAATAAACCGTTTATCATACCGCCCCAGCTTGGTGCGATGAGCATTATAGAAAACACCACACCCAGCGACTGAGCCCATCCCGGCAGGGAAGTATAAAGCAAATGGTGGGGACCGGCCCAGATGTAAATAAAGATTAACGACCAAAAGTGGAGGATACTTAGCTTATAAGAATAAACCGGTCGGTTAGCCATTTTTGGCAGGAAATAATACATCATTCCCAAATATGGCGTGGTTAAGAAAAATGCAACGGCATTATGCCCGTACCACCATTGTACCAAGGCATCCTGCACTCCGGCATACCAGTAATAGCTTTTGAATGCGGAAATTGGCAGCTGAAATGAATTGACGATGTGTAAAATGGCAATGGTTACGAAAGTGGCGATGTAAAACCAGATGGCCACGTACATGTGCTGCTCGCGTCGTTTGATGATTGTACCAAACATATTGACGCCGAAAACCACCCAAATAATCGTAATCGCAATATCGATCGGCCATTCGAGCTCGGCATATTCATGTGATGTTGTGAAACCTAATGGCAAAGTAATTACCGCCGAAACAATGATTATTTGCCAACCCCAGAAATGGATTTTACTGAGCGCGTCGCTAAACATACGTGCTTTAAGTAATCGCTGAAGCGAATAGTAAACGCCCATAAAAATGGCGTTACCCACAAAGGCAAAAATCACCGCATTGGTATGCAATGGTCTAATGCGGCCAAATGTGGTGTACTGGTTTCCCATATTGAAGGAGGGTGAGAATAACTGTATGGCAGCCAGTAAGCCCACAGTCATACCAATAATGCCCCATACTACTGTGGCAATACCAAAGTCACGTACAATTTTGTTGTCGTAATTGAATTTTTCAAGCTGCATAAATTGAATTGTTTCCGCTTGTAAAATTATCCCGGGAAGGCTGTCTGCTGAGTGATGCAGGTTTTAGGAAAAACTGATCTTCGTCACTTTTTTAAACCAAAAGGGTTTTACAATATGTATAGGTGCGTTGGTGAGATACCACTAAAGGCTAAGATTTGGGACTATTTTTTTTCAGGTATTCTTACTTTCAACCGATCAATCTTTTCCAACAAATCAGCAAGTCGGCTTGAGTAGCCATATTCATTATCGTACCAACCCACAACTTTAGTTATGCCGCCCACTACCGAAGTGAGCAGTGAATCAAACACACAAGAATGAGGGTTTCCCAAAATATCGACCGATACAATAGGATCTTCAGTGTATTGAACTATGCCTTTAAAAAAAGTTTCTGAAGCCGTTTTAAAGGCAGCATTTATTTCCTCAACCGTGGGTTGAGCTTTTAACGTGCAGGTAAAATCTGTTAAGGAACCATTAAGAACAGGCACCCTGATGCCTGCTCCCCCCAACTTCCCTTCAAGGTTAGGAAAAATATTAGTGATAGCTTTTGCGGCGCCGGTAGTTGTGGGGATAATTGAAGATCCGGCTGCACGTGCCCGCCTTAAGTCCTTATGGGGCGCATCATGCAAATTTTGATCACCTGTCATAGAGTGAACGGTAGTGATATAGCCGTTTACAATACCCCAATTATCTTCCAATACTTTAATAATGGGCGCAATATTATTGGTAGTACAGGATGCATTCGATATGATGGTTTCTGAAAGATCTATATCCCGGTCGTTAACGCCTAAAACGATTGAGGGTACATTCTTATCTTCTGAAGGCGCAGACAAAATCACTTGTCTGGCTCCTGCCTGAAGATGCAAAGCAGCCTTTTCTCGTGTAGTGAACTTTCCTGTTGATTCGATAACCAAATCGACATCCAGTTCGTTCCAAGGCAATTGAGCAGGATCAATCTCAGAAAAAAGAGGAATAGACTTATGATTTACAATCAAGGCATTTACCCCGGCATGCACTGAAAAGTCTGCCGGGCCATGCACCGAATCGTACTTTACTAAATGGGCAAGTGTTATGGCATCGCCCAGGTCATTTATCGCTACTACTTCAATATTTGCACGCTTTTGAAGGATTCGAAAAACCGTTCGTCCAATTCTACCAAAACCATTAATAGCAATCCTCATCTTATATTTTAAAGAGGCGCAATTTAATCATTAGCCAATCAATGGGGTATCTAAATTTTTATATACTGAAGACTTTTAAACTCGTAACCCCAAGACGTTCGCCAGTTATGAGGGATATTTAGGAATAACTTTTGTGGTGATTTCAAATCTTATTTTTTGGATAATGGAAAGCTTTAAAATAACAACCGAATTAGAAAGCACTCAACAGGAAGTACTGGTAATACCTGATGATTGCATCGACAAAAGTGTATTTCATTTAGTAAAAAACGGATCAGAGTTTTGCAAGCTTCTTTTCACCGACAGAAAAGCATGGCAATTACTTGATGACGCAGATATAAAACCTGAAGAAGTTGAGGAATTGATAAAGAAGATTGAAGAGTATTATTTTTAGTTGTAAATACTTATTCATAAATGCAATAAAAGCATTATCGCTGGCCGGGCGAGCGTCTTTCTTCTATGAAAATCGTTATAAGTACAAAGGAAATAATCAACGACTAAAAGAACCAACGCGCGTGCGTTGGCCCGAACAGAACGGCGGCTGAGCATTCGTTGTGTTCTTGATTTTTTTGGTCCTTTTTTCATCAAGGAAAAAAGGACTAGGCCTGCCCGGCTATGAGGGCAAGGAACGATGGTCTCCTGCCCTTATAATCCAACAAAGCTATATAACAAAAAACCCGCCCTTGCGGACAGACTTCCTTTTATAAATAATTTAGACTCTAGCGATAAATATGCTCACCCCTATTATCTCTCCATTGATTCTCGAAATACTCTGCATCTTCATCAGTACGAGGCTTAACACCCATCACAATACCACCTTCTTTAATACCGGATTCATAATGTTTTGCACGATCTTCCGGAATACCGGAACCAATTAAAGCTCCAACTATACCGCCTGTTAAACCACCGGCACCAGCTCCAGCCAAAGCAGCTGCTATTGGTCCTGCAACAACTAATCCTAATCCTGGAATTGCAACAGCTGTTCCTATTGCAGCTATAGCTCCAATAACAGCACCGGCTGTTCCACCTATGGCAGAACCTGTACCCGCACCTTCAAGTGCTTTGTTTCCAAGATCTGAATCATGATCACTGTTTTCGAAGTGCTTTTTACGGGTTTCATCAGACATCATTAAATTCACATCGTCATGGCTGTAGCCTCTAGAACTTAATGAATTGTATGCATTCTCCGCACTCTCTCTGTCTCTGAACATTCCAGTCAGCATTCGCTGATCTGTGTTTGATACATTTTCCATAATTGATAGTTTTTATAGTTTATGTTGTGCAATTAACTTGCGTATTAAAGCAACGCAAATGTACTCGGGTAGTTTTCGCTTTTTGAAAATATCAAATAAAGACAATGGAAATCAGCAAGATAAAATGGCGACTTGTAAAAAAGAAGGCCTCCAAACGGGGAGGATGGAGACCTTTAACTAACCAATTATAAACCTGATGTAAATATAAAAGATAATTATCAATTATTCAAACTTATTTTAAAATAATTAACACTTTTTTAACAAAAAGCTTTTTTTAATGCCACATATACAATTTTACTGCATTCAAAATTTTTGTTGCTCTCCTTTTATATCTCATTTTCAAGATAGTCAGAACTTGCTGTGCCGAAATTTGTTCAGTATTTAATGAACTACGTTGATGTTCTTCTTTGTGCGCTAGTTATTTTATTCCTTTGGATTGGAACACAGAAAGGCTTCCTCCTAGGCGTAATCGATTTAACTTGTTGGCTCGGCGGCTTAATTTTAACTTTTTTAGTTTATCCCTACACGGTGTCTTTTATTGAAAAATACATATTGCCTGCCAATGCGTGGAATACTTTAACCGGCTTATTTATATCGCTAATATCCATCAGATTACTTTTTGGTTATTTTGCTCACTTGGCATTACAGCGTATTCCATCAAACGCTCATAAAACCCAAACCAATAAAGTATTAGGCATTGTTCCTGGATTCATCAACGGAATTTTATATGCTGCGATAGCAACACTTTTGATCTCCCATCTTCCGCTTGCCAAAGGCATAAGTGATGAAGCAGATAAAAGTAAAATTGCTGCAAGTTTATCTCGAGGCATAGAATATGCAGAAACGAAGTTTGCTCCCGTTCTGGATAATGTAAATCGATCTCTCACTAATGTCGTCAGAAAGCCCGATGCGGAAAAATTCGTTAAGCTTCCTTTTACTTTTAAAAATGCCAAACCACGTCCGACCGGATCCGGTGAA
>JANMZB010000268.1:0-22273 GCA_031382725.1 Sphingobacteriaceae bacterium
CCCGCATAGTACCAATTTGAGAAGAAATACTCGACCCAACTTTACCCGCTAAAACGATAGCTGAAATAGTCGGACTAAGCTCTAAAATACTCGAATCGCGAACGATTGCGCCTATAATGGACTTAGGAATAAGATCGCTCACCAACTGAAAAGCCGTTTGAACCGTAGTTACCATCCCAAGGAAAATCGATATAATTGATATAATTCCCAAGGATCCGACGCCGATAGAATTCATTTCATGAAAAATCTCTCTGCGATAGATGTTCCACTTTTCGGGTTTTCGAAAAACGGCTTTCAGGAGAAGTATATATTTACCTAGCGGATGAAAGATCATTGTTATTTTTGGACTAAAATAAGGCTTTTGCCTTAATACTTTAAAATTAATTCAGATGAACGCAGTTATTACCGGAGCAACAAAAGGAATGGGACGGGCCATTTCACTCAAACTGGCCGAAGCGGGGTATAATCTCGCTATCTGTTCGAGAAGCCAGCAAGAAGTTGATTCTTTTTGCCTTGAACTAAAACAGCTATATCCCAATATTACTGCTGTGGGCTTAAGTACAAATTGCGCCCTTGCTGAGCAAGTGAATGCTTTTGCCGATTTCGTAAAACAACACTTCGGGCAAGTTGATGTTTTAATAAATAACGTTGGAACGTTTAAGCAGGGCTCTATCCTTGACGAAGAAGAGTCGGATATGTTAACTCAATTCGAGCTGAATTTCCATGCGGCGTACATCTTATGCCGCGCTTTTGGAAAACAAATGCGCGAGCGAAGATCCGGATATATCATCAATATATGCTCTATCGCGGCTATAAACCCGGTTGCTGAGGCCGGTTCTTACACTGTAACAAAGTTTGCGCTTTATGGTCTAACTAAAGTATTAAGACTCGAGCTGATGCAACATAATGTAAAAGTAACGGCTATTCTTCCGGGTTCAACGTTAACAAGTTCCTGGGAAGGAACCACCTTACCCGAAGATTATTTTGTAGCGGCAGATGATATAGCCAATGCGGTAATGTATTGTCTTAATACAAAAGGGGGAGCTAATCCGGATGAAATCGTGATTAGTCCACTAACAGGACAAATTTAATATGCGAACAATGGAAAAGAAACTTGAACGAAATGAGCAGAACAGGAAGATTGCGGGTGTGGCATCAGGTCTGGCCGATTATCTTGATTTAGATATTACGCTTGTTAGAGTGCTATTCGTTTTTGCTTTCTTGTTCGGTTTTTCCGGATTGTTGATTTATATTGTGATGTGGATCGCAGTTCCAAAACGATCGGTCTGGCATGGATCTTCTCCATTTGAAGCGGATTACATCATAAAAGAAGAATCCATATTATCAGCGAAAAACAACGAAAAGTCCGGCAGATTAATTCCGGGATTAATTTTGATTTTAATCGGGTTATACTTTTTGCTTGCCGAGTTTGACTTTTTGCCAAACTGGTTTTCAATTATTAAACTGTGGCCGGTTATCCTGATTATAGCAGGAATTACTATTCTTATCCGTTCGGGAACTAAACAATCTCGCACCAATTATAACGCACCCATTGCTCCTGAAACAAAGGAGCCTAAAACAGACGATCAACCTTTAGCATAGAAAATGAAGACTGAAAAAATAATTTGGGGATTGATCCTCGTATTTCTGGGTGGTATTTTATTATTCGAGAACCTGGATATTATAAATTTTAACTGGCATGTTATTTTTCGTTTTTGGCCGGTGGTATTGATATTAATTGGTGCTAATCTTGTGTTTTCGAGAGATGAATCTCAAACATCAAAAATCATCCTGATTGTTTTAACAATAATGACAATAGGCTTTATAACCTATAAAGGCATCACCACAAAAAGCGATAATGGTTTTATCTGGTCACACAACAATGATGATGATGGTGATGGCGATGACGAGAAACACGCTTCAGGATCTGATGTATTTTTGGAAGAATATAATGATAGCATAAAATCGGTTGTCTTAAATATTTCAGGTGGTGCTACGGAATTTATTTTAAAGGATAGTACTGATAATCTTTTTCAGGCTGATGTTGATAAGGACTTTGGAAATTATTCATTATTAAGTAAATCAAACGATAGTGCAAGTACCCTTGATTTCAAGATGAAAGGAAAGACTAAATGGGAATTTAACAAAGACGATACTAATAATGCCGTATTAAAACTCAACAATAAACCTGTTTGGGATGTAAATCTGGAAATGGGAGCGGGTACTGCCAACTTCGACTTTTCATCATTTAAAATCAATAAAATTTCTCTTCGCGGCGGGGCGGCTTCTTTTGAAATCAAGCTTCCGGAGCCTGTTAACACAACAACAGTTTCGGTTGAAACAGGCGTATCTGATATCGAATTTTCTATTCCAAGTTCGGCTTCCTGCAAAATAAACGTTAAGAGCGGCTTGTCATCAAATGATTTTGATGGATTTACGAAGCAATCCGATGGTAGCTACACCTCTAAAAATTATAAAGAAACATCAAAATCCATCTTTATAAATTTCCAGGGAGGCATGTCAAATTTTGAAGTTAAGCGCTATTAAATTGCTTTAATTTTAAATCCACAGTTTCGTAGCATTCCCCGGAATCATAGGCAATTTTCGTATTTTTGCTTCACGTATAACAATCTATGGTTCCAGAAACGAATTCCGTGCTCAAGGGTGACTATTGCAATTCTCTCACCAATTATTCCCGTTATAAAACCCGCGAGGTACTTATAGGTAACATCCCGGTAGGAGGGAACAACCCTATTCGTATTCAAAGCATGACCACTACTGATACGATGGATACCATCGGAACAGTAGAACAAACTATCAGAATGGTAGAGGCCGGATGCGAGTACGTACGCATTACTGCGCCAAGTATTAAAGAAGCCCAAAACCTGGCCGAAATAAAAAAGGAATTACGCTTTCGCGGATACGAGGTTCCCTTAATTGCCGATATCCATTTTACACCAAATGCCGCCGAAGTTGCGGCACGGATCGTAGAAAAAGTCAGGGTCAATCCGGGTAATTATGCCGATAAAAAGCGATTCGATCAATTAGAATATACACCTTCCGAATACCAGGCAGAACTTGATCGCATCTATCAAAAATTCGCGCCCTTAGTAAAAATTTGTAAAGAATACGGAACGGCCATGCGTATAGGCACTAATCATGGTTCATTGTCCGACCGGATTATGGGCTATTACGGTGATACGCCCCGAGGTATGGTGGAATCGGCAATGGAATTTATGCGAATGTGCGAGGATCTGGGCTATCATAATTTGGTGATCTCGATGAAATCGAGCAACCCGCAGGTGATGGTGCAGGCCTATAGGCTTTTAGTTAAAACCATGCAAAGCGAGGGGATGAATTATCCCTTGCATTTAGGTGTAACAGAAGCCGGCGATGGTGAAGATGGACGCATAAAGTCTTCTGTAGGTATCGGGACGCTATTGGAAGATGGCTTGGGTGATACTATTCGCGTATCTCTAACCGAAGAACCCGAGTTTGAAGCACCCGTGGCTATCGCGTTAGCGGATAGATACAAAAGGCGTGCGGCTCTTTTTCAAGGTTTCAACGCTGTTGCGGATGACAATATTCCAACCACCTATTCGCCGTATCAATATCAAAAACGCGCTTCCGCGGAATTAAATACATTTATCGGCGGTCATCAAGTGCCAAGAGTGGTCGTTGATTTATCTGATAAAAATTTAAAAGATCCGGCTATACTTACTGATGCGGGTTATATTTATTCAGCGTTACTGGATAAATATAATATGGGCGAACAATCGGTTGATTTTGTTTACCTGGCCGATAGTCTTCCTTCATTTAGTATGCCCGGAAATTTGAAGCAGCTTTATAATTACCAAACCTGGGCTGCGCTTTCAAATAAGCAAAATTGCCACCCTTTATATTCCTTGAAGGATTATATCAATGAATCGCAAAAGGATACTTCGCTTAACCTGGTTAAGGTTTCAACCGCGGATCTAAACACAGAGCAGTTTAATGCGCTTCAGATTGATAATACGTTGGTTTTCGTTCTTGAAACTAATGCTGAGCACGGCATGGCTGATCAACGGCAATTCTTTTTCTTTTTTAATGAGGCTGGAATTGAAGTGCCGGTAATTATCAAAAGGGATTATCACTTAGAGAATCAATCGCAGGTTCAAGAGGTGAGTGCTGAGTCCCAATTTCAATTAGATGCCGCAACGGATACTGGAGCACTTTTAGTAGATGGTTTTGGAGATGGAGTATGGTTAGATGCACCAGATATTGACACTAAGACAATTGTTAGCACATCCTTTGGAATATTACAAGCTACTCGCTCGCGTATTTCGAAAACGGAGTATATCTCTTGCCCAAGCTGTGGCAGAACCTTGTTTGATTTGCAGGAAACCACCCAATTAATTAGAAGTCGTACAAGCCATTTAAAAGGAGTTAAGATAGCTATTATGGGCTGCATCGTAAACGGGCCAGGCGAAATGGCTGATGCGGATTATGGATACGTTGGCACCGGGCCTGGTAAAATAACCTTATATCGGGGGAAAGAAGTGGTAAAGAAAAGTGTAAATACTGAATCTGCTTTAGATGAGCTTATCAATATTATAAGGGAAGATGGGGTTTGGATTGATGCGATTGAAACGCAGGATGTGTAAAAATAGAAAGACCTATAAGGTTTCCAAAAACCTTATAGGTCTTATATAAATTTAAAGACTACTTATTCTTTCTGGCAATTACTTTCTGAACTGCCTTAATAATATTCTCACTGTCCAATCCGTACTTTTTCATCAAATCCGCCGGCTTTCCACTTTCGCCGAAAGAATCATCAACAGCTACGTATTCTTGCGGCAGTGGATCATTTTTAACAAGTACTTGAGCTACGCTGTCGCCTAAGCCGCCTAAACGGTTATGCTCTTCGCAGGTTACTACACATCTGGTTTTAGCCACCGATTTCAGAATTGCTTCTTCATCTAAAGGCTTAATCGTGTGAATATTAATAATTTCCGCATCGATGCCCATCTCAGCCAGTTTCTCTCCAGCTAAAATTGCTTCCCAAACTAAATGTCCGGTAGCGAAAATACTTACGTCTTTACCTTCGTTTACCATCCATGCTTTACCAATTTCGAATTTCTGATCGGCATCAGTAAAAATTGGCATTACCGGTCGGCCAAAACGTAAGTAAACCGGACCTTCATATTCTGCGATAGCAATGGTTGCGGCTTTTGTTTGATTGTAATCGCAAGGATTGATAACGGTCATCCCTGGAAGCATTTTCATCAAGCCGATATCTTCCAGGATTTGGTGAGTAGCACCGTCTTCACCTAAGGTTAAACCAGCGTGCGAAGCGCAAATTTTTACGTTTTTATCAGAATAGGCAATCGACTGACGGATTTGATCGTAAACTCGACCGGTAGAAAAGTTGGCAAAAGTTCCGGTGAATGGAATCTTTCCGCCAATGGTCATACCTGCGGCAATGCCCATCATATTAGCTTCTGCGATACCGATCTGGAAGAAACGTTCCGGAAACTCTTTTATAAAAGCGTCCATTTTTAACGAACCAACTAAATCTGCGCAAAGTGCGACAACGTTTTCGTTTTTTTGTCCGGCTTCAAGTAAGCCCGCGCCAAAACCCGAACGGGTATCTTTGCTATCAGTAAAAGTGTATTTTTTCATTTGAGTTTTAATTATTCCCCTTGAGGGGTGAGGGGTTTAATAATCTTCCATGTTGCAAGCCAGCTGATCTAGAGCTAATTGCAGTTGTTCATCATTTGGAGCAACACCATGCCATTTATGAGATCCCATCATAAAATCAACACCATGACCCATATTGGTTTGCATCAGGATCATTATAGGTTTTCCTTTAAAAGCTTTTGATTTAGCCAATTCAAGTCCGCGGATAACATCTTCAAGATCATTTCCGTTCATTTCCATTACGTCCCAGCCAAAAGCTTCCCATTTTGCTTTTAAATTTCCTAGAGAAAGAACTTTCTCTGTCGGTCCATCTATTTGCTGACCATTGTAATCTATGGTAGAGATTAGATTGTCAACCTTATTATGAGGAGCAAACATTGCTGCTTCCCATATTTGTCCTTCCTGAAGCTCACCATCACCATGTAAAGTGAAAACTATGGAAGAATCATTATTTAATTTCTTTGTTAAAGCCGCGCCAATCGCAACAGATAAGCCTTGACCTAAAGATCCTGAAGCGATACGAACGCCTGGTAAGCCTTCATGAGTTGTGGGGTGGCCCTGTAGCCTTGAATCCAGTTTGCGGAAAGTCTTTAACTCTGCCACATCAAAGTAACCAGAACGTGCAAGTACGCTGTAAAAAACAGGGGAGATGTGTCCATTAGATAAGAAGAACAGATCTTCACCTTTACCATCCATACTAAAATCAGGTTTGTGATTCATGATATGGAAATATAAAGCTACCAGATAGTCGGCGCAGCCTAAAGAACCTCCCGGGTGGCCCGACTGGCATTGATGTACCATTCTTACGATATCCCGGCGAACCTGTTTTGCAACGTTATTTAATTGATTAATGTCAGCAGTCATATAAATTATCTAATCCGGCAAAAGTAAGTAATAATGTGAAATGAGAAGAAGCAAGGTGATTGAATTACTAACAATTACTGTTAATAAGTGCAACCTTGTTTTTGGGTGTATCGTAGAAGTGCTTGTTTGAGTATTCAAACAGGATAATTAACAAGCAATTAACGCATCTTTTAAATTCAAATACTATGGGAATATCTCAACCCGCAAAATCTCAAAATCTAACTGATAAAAAGATTATCAGGTTCACCCTTTCATTAGCGGTCGGACTAACACTTTCACTTTCTGCAATGGCGCAAAGTGGCTCTGTTGGTATTGGAACAAAAACTCCAAAATCCGAAGCTTTACTTGATATTGATTCAAGGGAGAAGGGCTTGCTTATACCTCGATTGGAAGATACAGATGTGGCGGCATTGACCACCAAAATATTAGGTGCTGCCGCTACGAATTCTGATTATAACGGGATGCTGATTTATAATACAAGTCAATCAGCATTTAACTTCTGGAAAGATGATAAATTTTTGGATTTAGGCACAGGCGGTACTGGTGGGCCGGGCGGCGGATCAGGCGGCGGTGGCTCGACTGGCAGTATTTTAATCCCTTATCTTACAATGGAAGAAAGAGATGAACTACTTGAACCAGATGCTACTTCTCTGGAGGATATCGGAACCTTAGTATATGTAACTGATGACCAGAATCTTTATATATGGAAAGGTTCAAATTGGGATTTAGTTGTTAAAGAAGCCCCGGGTGGTGGCTCTTCCGATCAGGATATAATTTTTCCAAATTATAGCACAGTAGAGATGGAAGATTTCTTAACCCCTGGTGTCGCATCATTTGATGAACGAGGGCTGGTTATTTTTAATACTGATGATAAAAAACTATATGTATGGTCAGGGGATAGTTGGGATGTTGTAGGTGGCGGAGTTGGGTCACCAGGTCCAATTGGTCCTCAGGGTCCAATTGGTGCTCAGGGTCCAATTGGTGCTACAGGCCCAGCTGGTGCTGCAGGAGCAATAGGCCCTCAAGGTGCTACTGGTGCTGCAGGAGCAATAGGCCCTGCTGGACCTCAAGGCCCCGCAGGTGCGATAGGTGCAACAGGTCCTGCTGGCGCGACCGGAGCAATAGGCCCTGCTGGTCCTCAAGGTGCTATAGGAGCAACTGGCCCTGCTGGCGCGGCCGGAGCAATAGGTCCTGCTGGTCCTCAAGGCCCCGCAGGAGCAGATGGAGCTTTGAATGCCTGGTCATTAGGGGGGCAAGCAAATACAGCTGGGGACATATCCCAATATGTAGGCACATCTGATGATAAGCCTCTGCTTTTTGGGACAAACGACACAGAAAAGATGCGAATTCTCTCTAATGGAAGAATCGGTATTGCAACACCAACACCGGAAGCAATATTGCATGTAAAAGGGGATTTCAAACTTGGACAATCTGGAACCGTAATTAACAATATTATTTATGAATCTATTGCTTTAGATGTACCTAATATAATTAATGGACAGGCATCAACTCAAACGTTTAATATTTCCGGAGCTGTCACAAATGCTACTGTAGCAATTTCTCCGGAAAGAGTTTTACCCGATGGAATTATTATTAGTTACGCCAGGGTATCTGCGCCCGGAGTAGTGGAAGTTAAATTTTTTAACGCAAGTCTTGCAGCTATCAATCCAGTTTCGATGAATTACAATATAACTGTTATAAAGTAATGAGTAATTGTATCAGACTTCTAATTATTGCATGCCTCCTGTTAACCTTTAAGGGCTACGCTCAACTGGTAAACAACGGCGATGCGCTAACATTATCGAACAACAGTTTGATATATGTAGATTCAGAATTTATTAATTCGAGTGGAAAAATTTTAAATAATGGCACACTGGAAGTAAAAGGAAATTTCACCAACAGTAACCTAAGTTCTCTTGTTTTCGATAAGGATTCAAAAGGTGTTGTTGAACTTTCAGCAAATACTCCTCAAGAAATAACAGGTTCAAGGATAACATTCCCCAGCTTATCGCTATTGGGCACAGCTAATAAAATTTTAAAAACCGATATGGATGTTTTTGGGGTTTTAGCACTTGGTAACAAGGAATTGGATATCAAGACATACACAGTGCATATTACTAATACTGATACAGGTGCAATTGTTCGTGGAAACGATGGATTAACTGTGGGTACAGGCTTTATCAGTACAGATTATAACGGCGCATTAATAAGAAATACAAATTTAGATTCTGCATATCTTTTTCCGTTAGGAAGCACAAAAGCAAACGCTGGTTTGACAGGCGTTACTACTTTATATCGTCCTTTAAGAATCAAACCAAAAGATGCATTTAATAACGCTATTGCGGCATCATTAATTAATAATGATCCAAGTGCTGATAACTATGATAAAACCAAGAAGAGGTACGATGTAAAAACCGTATCAGATAAATATTACTATTTGCTTGATCAAAAAGCAGGCACGTCAAGCTTTGATGTTACTTTTTACCAGAATTCAGCAGTCGATAATACTTATACTCAGTTAGTGAATTGGGGAGATTACCTGCAATGGGAAAAAGCAGCGCCTTCTACAGTTGCCAGCGGAGCTTTTGGTGATGATCTTAATGGCAGCGCTTTGAATACAAGTATAAAATTCACCACTCTAAAAGCTATTCACAATTCCGCCTACACATTCAGTTCAGATGCTGGTGGTGTAAATCCTTTCACCTTTTATAACGCTTTCTCTCCGGATGGTGATAATAAGAACGATACCTGGGTAATTCACAATATCGAATTATTCCCTGATAACCAGTTAACTATTTTCAATCGCTGGGGCGATGAGGTATATAAGGTAAAAGGTTATACTAATGATAAAGCATGGAATGGCGGAGACTTACAGACTGGTACTTACTATTATGTATTAACTACAACAATAGACAATCAGGCAAGAGCCTTTAAAGGTTTTATTACCATGATAAAAAAGAATTAATATGAAACCATCATGAGTATGCCATTCACAAACCGATGTGAATACTCATGATAGCTTCATAACCATTAAAAAAAATATATTAATATGAAAACATTTTTAACGCTCAGCTTTCTATTAATACTGCTTAAATCATCATTTGCGCAACAAGATCCGCAATTTAGTCAGTATATGTTTAATACCCTGGTCATTAATCCTGCTTATGCCGGATACAGGGAGACTCACAATATAACCCTTCTTCACCGCGATCAATGGACTGGTTTTGAAGGTGCGCCAAAAACGCAGTCGTTTATTGCCGATGGTGCCTTTGGAACTGATAAAAAAGTTGGCTTAGGTTTGTCGTTTGTTAACGATAAAGCCGGTTTGCTAAATCAAACTTCAGCACATGTAAACTATGCTTATCGCCTTCGCACCGGCGAAGAAAGCCGCCTTGCTTTTGGAGTTTCGTTGGGCGTAGGTCAATATTCTCTAAATCCTTCAAACTCTCACGTACAGGACGAAACAGACGAAAATTTCCTGGATAAACAAACCTATTTTGTACCCGATGCAAGGTTTGGCGTTCACTACAGTACTCCCAGATTCTATGCTGGTTTATCAGCAACTAACCTATTGTCGAATGTCATAAATTACCAGCAAGTTGGAAAAGGGACTATCGCAAATCCCGGCAGACATTATTTCTTAACAGCCGGATACCTGATTGACTTGAACGAAAATTTCAAATTAAAGCCTTCTGTTTTGTTGCGTGAAGACACTAAAGGGCCTACTAATCTGGATATTAACTCTTTTGTCTTAATCAAGGAAATGGTTTGGGTTGGCGCCTCATATAGAGCGGGTGTTAACTTGTGGAAAAAAACAGATTGGAATAGTGGCGCATTTAATCAAAATTCGTTGGTAGGTGTGGTAGAAGCATTTGTTATGAAAAATCTTCGGGTAGGTTATTCTTACGATTATTCATTATCAGATTTGGCAGATTACGAAAATGGAACACATGAGATCTCGATAGGGGTGGTATTGAATTCCAAATCTAAAGCCAACAAAAAAAGTGCGCAACTTACACCTCGCTACTTTTAAATTGTGCTCTGAATGAAATACAAAAAGTTTTTACTGGCATCACTGTTGTGTTCTGTGGTTTATTTTAATCCGGAAATTATTTTCTCGGATAATATCAAAGAAGCCAACCGCTATTATGAATCATATGATTATAAGCTTGCGCTTAATATCTATGAGAAAATAATGCAGAAAAAGCCAACACTTGAAGTGGCTCAAAAACTTGCAAATTGCTATCGGTTTATTAACGATTCGCAGGGTGCAGAAGCTGCTTATGCTAAAGTGCTGACTTTCTCGGGAGCAGATGCCATTAATTATAAATTCTATGCTGATGCATTAAAGCAAAACGGCAAATTCGAAGAAGCGAAAAAAAATTACACATTATTCGGTCAAAAACTTCCTGCGAAAGCAGAAGAAGCAACACGCCTTGCAAATACTACAGAAGTGGGAAGAATGTGGGCTGAAAACCCTGATGCAAACGTACAGATATCAAATGTTAAATCTTTAAACAGCGAAAATTCAGATTTCTCTCCTGTTAAGTTTGGTGATGATTTAGTAGTTACATCAGACAGATGGTTTGTAAAAAGTGAGGATGAGAAGAAGAACGCACCAGTATATGGTTGGACTGGAAATCCATATTTGAAACTATATCAAGCTACCAAAAAGGGCGAAGCTTTTACAGTGGCCCTGTTGCCAACAGTAAACCAGCAATACCATACGGGTCCAGCAACTTTTTCTTCAAAAGGTGATACGGTATTTTTTACAGTAACTGAAGCCCCCTTAGTGAAGAAGAAGAGTACCTTTTTACCAACTAAGAAAATTTTTACTGCCATTAAAAGCAGAACATCGTGGTCTACACCGCAACCTATCGCTCTTAATAGTCAAAGCTTTTCGATACAACATCCGGCACTGTCACCTGATGGTTCGGTGCTTTATTTTGCATCAGACATGCCTGGCGGACAAGGTGGGATGGATATTTACTCTACAAAGAAGCAAAGTGATGGTAAATGGGGTACTCCGGTAAATTGCGGAACAAATATTAATAGTTCTGAGGATGATGTTTTTCCATCAATCAGACAAGATGGTAGACTATACTTTGCGTCTAAAGGCCATGTTGGAATGGGCGGTTTAGATATTTTTACGGCTCAGGGAACTAATAATGTATTTGAATTGGCCGAGAACCTAAAAGCTCCCATCAATACGACTAAAGATGATTTTAGTATTATGTTTACTGATGATTTGAACGGTTATCTAGCGTCTAATCGGGCTGGAGGAATGGGACTGGATGATATTTATTCATTTACTATTACTCCTCAAAAACCTGTTTTGTTTTTTGCAGTTGATGGTGAAGTAACTGATAAATCAACAAATTCTGTATTAAGTGGTGTCGAAGTTATACTTCTTAATAAAACAACAAATCAACAGTCGAGTGCTATTTCTGATGTTCAGGGAAAATTTCATTTTGACCTGGATCCGGATATGGAATATGTTATTACCGGAAATCAAACCAAGTACTATTCTAAAATGGAAGGTTTAATTTCTACAACCAGCCAAACAGAGTCGACTATTTTTAATGTAAAATTTGAGCTTGAACGTTCGAAAGATACCTACATGGTAAAACTCAATAGCATTTATTACAATTTTGATAAATGGAATATTAGGCCTGATGCTGCTAAAGAATTAAATAAGGTAGCCAGCTTTATGACTAATATGAATAATATAAATGTCGAACTGCGCTCGCATACCGATGCAAGAGGAAAGGCTATTTACAATCAATGGCTTTCGCAAAAACGCGCAAATTCCGCAGTAGATTATTTAAAAAAGACTGGTATCGCATCCTCGCGGTTAACCGCGGTGGGCTTAGGGGAAACCGAGTTGCTTAACCGCTGCAGTAGTGGTGTAAAGTGTTCTCTCAAAGAACATCAAGTAAATCGCAGAACGGAGTTTAAGGTTGTTAAGATTAATCCGGTAGCTAAGATCTGGACTTCGCCTTATAAAAGGAAGTAATCAATTGCTAAAGAGCAATTGATTACTTTTTACTAGCTGTTCAAAAGATCCAAAACTTGTTTTGATGATTCGCTGGTGTTCACCTTATCAATTATTTTATTGATTACTCCATTTTTATCAATCAAAAAAGTCTTTCTGGCTGTGCCCATATATTTCTTGCCGTACATGTTTTTCTCGATCCAAACGTTGTACGCTTCAACAATATTTTTTTCGGTATCCGAAATTAAAGTAAACGGAAGCTCATATTTATTCACAAACTTTTGATGAGATTTTTCATCATCTGTACTTACACCAATTATTGCAAATCCTTGCTGCTGTAAAGATTGATAGTTGTCGCGGAAATTACAGGCTTCAGCGGTACAGCCCGGTGTATCATCTTTTGGGTAGAAATATAGAATTACATCTTTCCCTTTGAAGTCGCTTAACGAAACAGGATTTCCATTCTGATCGTTTGCTGTAAATTGCGGTGCTATATCACCTTCTTTTAATTCGGCCATAATTATTTTATAAACGTTGCATTATAAGTTCTGATATTTTTTTTCATATCGGTAGCAGTAAATTGTAGAAAATGCTTACCCGGATTCATAGCCTCATCAAAGGTATGCCACACCGTAGCTGTTTTGGCATCGTATTCAAACAGCACCCATTGGCCGTCAATAGTTCCACTAAAGGAACTTATTCCCGATAAATTATCAGTCATCTTAAACACAATCTTGCTTATACCTGACATTGATTTTCCATCAGTAATATTAATCGGGCGAATTATTGGTGCGACCGTATCCAACTGAATAAAAAAGCTTCCAAAAGATTTTGGATTCGCTCTTATAAAGCCTTTGTCAAATTCACCACCATGAGAAGCACCCCGGGAATCTGAAATAACCGCTTTTTCCCTTAAATATTCCGGGATTGGAACATCTGGCTTAATCCATAAATAATAAGCTTTATGAACAGGAATATTGCGAGTATGTATATTATGGGTTACTGAATAGGCTTTAGCAGGCCGATTACTTATTGAGTATTTGAAATTGATATTATCATACAATGAACCTTTCGGGATAGCAACCCGGATTCTATCGGTTTGATAGTTACTTGAATCAGCGTAAGCGAAAAGTTTAATTCCCGCATCTTTTTGTTGGGGTATTACTGCCTGGCTGTTTTTTCTGATCCTGAAATTTAATGTGCTGATGTTGCCCTTCGTGTCTTTTACCACATACTGCACCCGGTGTACGGCATCATCATCCAATTCAATTAAACCTGCGTTGATCACGTTTTTATATATATCCAGTGGATTCCCTGGTTCTACAAAACTTTTTTGAACGGTTCTTTTGTAAGATATTAATGCTGGATAATCAATATGAGAATTTATCGCGCGGCTATCTTCAAACGCAAATCTTTCCAGTACCGATGTGTAGATAGTTTTGTCATCTAAAATTAGCTCAATAGAGTATAATCCATTTTTATTTCCGCCAGATAGTTGTTGGTCGAAGCCAACAATCCCAAAACCCACCTGCCCGTTAAAGTTTATTATGGGCGATTGATTTAAATAATAATCGCCATTAGAGCCGCTTACCTGGAAATACTGGCCAAGGGTGAGCTCTGAAAATGGTTTGTTATTAATACGATACATGTATAAAGCTGATATAGTTGGCTTAACATTATCAAGAACTTCAAATCCAAATAATTGCGGATTGATTGTTTCTTCCGTTTTGGTATCGCGCATTTCAAAATGAAGATGTGGCCCACCAGAGCTCCCGGTATTACCAGACCATGCAATGATATCCCCTTTTTTGACAGGTATTTCTATAGGAAGAAGGGGGAAATCGACTACAAAAGATTCCTTGCGATATTGCAAATCTTTAACGGTTTGAGCCATCCTGCTATTGAAGCGCTGTAAATGCGCATATACCGAGGTGTATCCATTTGGATGACTGATGTAAATAGCATTGCCAAAACCACCTATTTGTACCCTTAATCGGGAGATATAACCATCAGCCACAGCATAAACAGGATAACCCTCGCGCTGGTTGGTTTTATAATCCAGTCCCGAGTGAAAATGGTTTCCTCTTATTTCTCCAAAAGAACCGGCCAGAGTTGGGCGTACATCCAGCGGAGCCCTAAAATCCTGAGGATAATCCATGCTTTTTATAATATCCTGAGAAAAGATATCAGAAGAAATAATTAAGAAAAAAGTAAGTAACAGTAAGGCTTTATTTGATCTCAAAATCTAAAAGTTTTTCATTTTCTAAATAACCTGTCAATTTATCTCCTATGTTAACCTTACCAACTCCTGCCGGGGTTCCGGTAAAAATTAAATCGCCTTTTTTTAAAGTGATGTATTGAGAGATAAAAACGATTAATTGTTCAAACGAAAAAAGCAGGTCTTTTGTGTTTCCCTGTTGCACGGTTTGTTCGTTAATGTCGAGTTTGAAGTTTAAATTATAAAGATCTGTATAGTTTGCTTTTGGGATGAAACTGCTAATAGGTGCAGAGTCATCAAATGCTTTAGCAAGTTCCCAGGGAAGGCCCTTTTCCTTGTGCTTTTGCTGAATATCCCTTGCGGTAAAATCAATCCCCAATCCAAGTTCTTCAAAATAGTTGCCTGCAAACTTCTCAGAGATATGCTTTCCCTCTTTCGAAACTTTTAGTACTATTTCAATTTCATGATGAATTTCTTCAGAAAAATCGGGCAAGTAAAATGGTTTATTATCTTTCAAAACCGCGGTATCGGGTTTCATAAAAATAACAGGGGAGGCCGGCACCGGATTATTTAATTCTTTGGCGTGTTCTGCATAATTACGCCCCACAGCAATTATCTTCATAACAGCTAAGGTATTAGAATAAGCTTGCTTAATAAATTAGAGAATGGAAATTCTTTTTACAACGCTTTCTTTGCCAACTATAAGCCTGACAAAATAATAGCCGCTATTGAAGGATGATGAAATAGGAAAAGAGTTCATTTGTTCGCCCGCAGATAAACGTTGCGAAAATAAGGTGGTAATCTCGTTACCTAACACATCCATTATTTTAATGGTAACGTTGGAATCTTTATTAACAAAAAAGGATAAATTCAGATGATCGGCTACCGGATTTGGATAGATTTTAACATTACTTAAAACTTTCAGATCTGAAGCAGGATGCTTTATATTACTTTGCTGAGATGAGTTTGAATTACCCGAAGTTGCTTTTTTAAGTTGAAATGGAGGAAGGACAATTTTAACTGTTTTAAAATCTGATGGTTTTCCCGGGCGGGTATCAGTAATCTTAGAAATATTTTTTTGCGAACGCTTTGCAGTATCGCTAATTTCCTCAAGCTTAACCTTTTTAAATAGCATAGATCTACTAACAAATGCCGCTTGGGCAGTCATTAATAGGAAGCTAAATAAAAGGACAAGTGAGTAAAATTTTTTCATTCAAATTATGTTATACAAATTTATAGATAATAAGTTATAATATAATGCTTACGTGTAATATTTATAGAGATTTTAACACTATTTAACACTCAAATAGCATACCATAATTGAGGATGATTCATGAATCATCCGGGAGATAATTATCAAATTATTACAAGTAGGGATAATTCTTGAATTATCCCTACTCAAGCTGTACATTTGCAGCCTCACAAAACATCAAATTGGCACATAATAAAGACCTTCATAAATTATCTGCAGCCGGTTTACTGGTTAGTTTAGGAATTATTTACGGAGATATTGGTACCTCGCCATTATATGTTTTTTCGGTTATTATTGGTCCGAGAGTAATTACAACAGATTTAATATTAGGTGCTCTATCCTGTATTTTCTGGACGCTAACACTCCAAACCACTATTAAATACGTCATAATAACTCTGAGAGCAGATAACAGGGGTGAAGGTGGGATTTTCTCGCTTTTTTCGCTTGTAAAAAGGAAAGCCAAATGGCTGGTTATCCCGGCCATGATTGGTGGTTGCGCTTTACTTGCTGATGGAATCATTACCCCGCCCATTACTATCTCTTCAGCAATTGAAGGGCTTGCGCTTAAATACCCAAGTTTACCAACTGTCCCCATTGTAATCGCAATAATTTCCGGGCTTTTTTTTATTCAGCAATTCGGCACATCTTTTTTGGGAAAGGCATTCGGTCCGATAATGTTTATCTGGTTTACCATGATGGCCGTCCTCGGGATAAACTATATTCTCCCCTCATTGGAAATTCTTTATTCTCTTAACCCTTATTATGCCTACAAGTTGTTGTCACAAAACCCCGAAGCTTTTGCAATTTTAGGGGGTGTATTTCTTTGTACTACAGGAGCAGAAGCACTCTATTCTGATCTGGGCCACTGCGGAAGATCTAATATCCGCATTAGTTGGATCTATGTTAAAACCTGTTTGGTCCTCAATTATTTAGGTCAGGGCGTGTGGCTTCTTCAGCATGAAGGATCGAAACTGGGGGATGCAAGACCTTTTTATGAATTGATGCCGGATTGGTTCCTTATTTACGGAATTGCTATAGCTACGCTTGCAGCGATCATAGCCAGCCAGGCTTTAATTTCCGGTTCCTTTACACTTATCGCGGAAGCAGTGCGGCTTAACCTTTGGCCAAAAGTTAAGATCAATTATCCTACCATCACAAAAGGGCAGCTGTATGTACCCTCGGCAAACTGGCTACTATGGGCAGGTTGCCTTGTTGTAGTTTTTTTATTCAAAAAGTCGATTAATATGGAAGTTGCCTATGGCCTGGCAATCACTATAGCCATGTTGATGACTACAATTTTGGTTGCATTCTACTTAAAGCGAAGGAAATTTCCGGTTTATATTATTGCATTTTTTGTAATCATTTATAGCATTATTGAGCTTACTTTCTTGGCTGGTAATTTAAGTAAGATATTCCATGGCGGTTGGTTCACTATACTTCTAGGAACCATTCTTTTTACCGTAATGTACGGGTGGTCTTCGGCCAGAAAAATTAAAAACCGGTATGTTAAGTTTGTAGAGATTGAAGATTATTATCCTATTCTTACCGAGTTGAGTGAAGATTCGTCGGTTCCTAAATACGCATCACAATTAATCTACCTTACCAGCGCAAATTTCAGTTCAGAGATCGAATCGAAAATTATATACTCTATTCTTCAAAAGCAACCCAAAAGAGCTGATGTATATTGGCTGGTTCATGTAGATGTAACAGACGAACCACATACACTGGATTATAAAGTTGAGTTTTTGGTTCCGGGAAAACTTATCAGGATAGATTTTAAATTAGGATTCAGAGTAGAGCAACGAATTAATATCTTATTCAGATTAGTTGTTGAAGAGCTTGTAAAAAAAGGCGAAGTTGATATTACAAGCAGGTATGACTCTTTAAACAAAAGACAAATCATTGGTGATTTCCGGTTCGTTGTTCTTGAAAAAGTGATGTCTCGGGCGAACCGCCTTACTTTTAAAGAGCGCCTGACTATGGATTATTACTTTATCTTAAAGCATTTCAGTTTATCCGAAGAAAGTGGTTTTGGACTTGATTTAAGCTTTGTAACCGTTGAGAAAGTGCCTTTAGTAGTGTCTTACAACGAAACTGTTCAACTTAGGAGATTAAATTAATCAATAACCTCAACTGCTACGACTCTTATTCAATTTGCTGTTTTTATAACTGTAGGTGAAGTAAACAATAAGGCCTACTCCCAGCCAGATTAAAAACCGTTCCCAGCTTTTATAGCCAAGCTCAGTCATCAGGTACAAGCAGCTTAGCAATCCCATAACCGGGATGAGCGAAAGGTTTTTTAAGAAGCTTAGCACTCCTATAATGATTGCAACAATAAAGAACAGAAAGTAAGGCAGCGTTTCTTTGTAATCATGCCAGTCTCCCTTGAATTCAAAGAGGCCTAATATAGGCTGCCAGAACGAAATAAGAGCGGCAATAAGCAATCCGGGTACGATGTATTTTGAATTGATGTAAGGTATTTTAAAGCGGCCGGGTTGTGCGTTTTCATCTTTTTCGAGCACTAAAACTCCTCCACAAACCAAAACAAAAGCAAACAAAGTTCCGATACTGGTTAGGTCCGTAACTTCGGTCAAGTTCATAAAAAGAGCCGGTATCGCTACAACAAATCCGGTTACGATAGTTGAAAAGCTTGGAGTTTGATACTTGGGGTGAATCCTTGAAAAAGCCTTAGGTAAAAGTCCGTCGCGGCTCATGCTCATCCAGATTCGAGGCTGACCCATTTGAAAAATTAGTAATACGCTGGCCGTGGCAATTACGGCACTCACAGATATAATGTAACTGATTTTATCCAATCCAACCCGTTTGAACACAAACGCAAGCGGATCCGCAACTTCCAATTCCTTATAATTTACCATTCCTGTTAAAACCAGTGCTATCAATACATAGAGAACCGTGCAAATTACTAATGAGTAAATCATTCCCTTCGGTAAGTCTTTTTGAGGATTTTTACATTCTTCGGCCGTGGTGGATATTGCATCAAAACCGATGTAAGCAAAAAATACACCTGATACACCTTTCATCACCCCCGAAAATCCATTTGGCACAAATGGACTCCAATTCGCCGGCGTTACATAAAAGAATCCCACTAAAATAACACCAAGAACCACCGCTATTTTAAGGATCACCATCGCGTTAGTTGCTTTTTTAGTTTCCCGAATCCCAATGTAAACCAAGTAAGTTATTAAAAATACAATTGCAAGAGCCGGTATATCAGCAATCAGTTTTAAGCCGCCCAGTTGTGGCGCAGTGTTCCACGCAAGTGCTTGATATTGCAAGTTCTCAGTAATTTCTGCGGTTTTTCCGGAAGCTGTAAGTTCACTAAGTGTTTCGTTAGCCCGCATGGCCGAAAGGTAGTCCATGGTAAGATTGGCAGGAATATAAATATTGAATCCTTCAAGGAGATTGGTGAAGTATTCGCTCCAGGAGATGGCTACTGCGATGTTTCCAATGGCGTATTCCATCAGTAAATCCCAGCCAATAATCCAGGCTACTAATTCTCCAAAAGAGGCATAAGCATAGGTATAAGCACTTCCGGAAACGGGAATTCTTGAAGCAAATTCGGCATAACACAAAGCGGAAAAACCGCAGGTAATGGCTGTGATAATAAAAAGCAATGCAACCCCGGGGCCTCCGTCAAAGGCGGCCTGACCAATTGTTGAGAATATGCCGGCCCCAATTACCGCCGCAATCCCCATAAATGTGAGATCTCTTACACCTAAAATTTTTCTTAAATGAGTGACGCCCGATTTGGCATTCTCAGTGTCTGTAAACCCTTGTTGTATATCTGAAAGTATGGTCGATATCGCTTTTTTACGGAAATAATTATGGGCCATTGGTTAATAAATGTTTCCCTAAGCTAATAAAATAAGTGTTTAATAGGAGTAGGCTAACTTATTCCCTTTTCCTTTTTCTAAAAAAAATAATCAGCGCAATGATAATTACTACAACCGCTGCCGCTATAATATAGAGCTTGGTGTTACTGGCAGGTGCCTTCCCTGTAGTATTTCCTTCTTTGGTAAACTGACTTGTTAAAGTTGCCGGTTTGGTAAGTTTAATGGATTTGAAAAATGATTCACTTTCTGGTACGGCGTATTGGCTGTGCATATCCTGATAAAGATATTGGAAAGTATAAGTCGCACTGTTTTCATGAAGTATCCGAAAGTTTCGGTATTGTTTACCACTTCCGCTATCGAGTGCTAAAGTGAAATCTTTAACACGCAGGTTTCCGAGTAAGGTGTCTTTTTTATTAGAGATGGTTCCTTGCTTAGAAGATGCGCTAATGCGTTTGATAAAATCATTATAATACCTGTTTAGGTGTTTGACTTTTTCGATATCGGGTGTGCTGTGATTATTATCCGGCAGCTTGGAAATTTGGATAAATCCGAAACTGGTTCTTGCGGTTATTTGGGTTTGACCCAGGGTGTCAACCTTTTTAAAGTCGGCGGGTAAAGAAACCTGGATGGAATCATCAATATTATAGGGCTTAAACTCTTGTGAAAACAGGAGGGCAGGGAAAAGAAAAAACAGGAGTAATAAGAAGTTCGCTTTCATTTTCACATAACTGCATTTTGAGGAAAAGGTTTTTTTGGGTGTTTATGGATGGGAATTAAGTAACGGTTGGTGAGACACCAACTGAGTAAAAAAGTGTCAAAATAGTTTCCAGTGTTGGTGTCTCACCAACACTTTCCAAAACGGTTGGTAGGCACTAACCATGTGGGATATTTCCGGCTTGGATGAATGCGGTTGGTGGGACACCAACCGGGGAGTAGCGCACCAACCGTTGAGGGAAAGGTTTTTTGCCTGTTTATGGATGGGAATTAAGTAACGGTTGGTGAGACACCAACTGTGGGGGAAAAGGAGTGTTCGGTTGGTGAGACACTAACCGAGGAAAAAGTATCAAAATAGTTTCCATTGTTGGTGTCTCACCAACACTTTCCGAATAGTTTCCAGTGTTGGTTTCTCACCAACACTTTCCGAGTACTTCAGTCCTCAATCTTTTCAAGCTCGACTTTAATAAACTTCGCTAATTCATGCACATATTCCGAACTGAAATTAAATTCGATACCAGCTGTTTTATAAATCTCTTTTATGGTTTTCGAATAGCCAAGCTTAAGCGCCGCAAGATAGTTTTCCAGACCTTTCTCAGGATTTTCCCTGTAGTTTTTCCAGACTGCGATAGCTCCCAACTGCGCGATCGCATATTCGATATAGTAAAAAGGCACTTCGAAAATATGCAGCTGTTTTTGCCATAAGTTTTCTAAAGCTTCTTCGTAACCGCTCCAGTTTGTGAAATTATTGCCAAATGGTTCGATGATTTCTTTCCAGGCAATCTTGCGCTGTTCCGTAGTGTGCTGTGGGTTGGTGTAAATCCAGTGCTGAAACTGGTCGACCACCGCAACCCACGGAAGTGTTTTCAAAACATCGCGCAGCTGATCTCTTTTAGCACGTTTTAAATCCTCTTCATTGTCGAAAAATACGTCCCACTTATCCATCGAAATTAGCTCCATGCTCATTGAAGCGAGCTCCGCAACTTCAGAAGGGACATGCTTAAAATCATTCAGTTCCAACGAAGAACTAATAAATGTATGAACAGCGTGACCGCCCTCATGAACCATCGTAGTTAAATCCCGGAAGGTATTTGCCGAGTTCATGAAAATAAATGGCGCACCCGTTTCGGATAGCGGATAATTGTAACCACCCGGTGCTTTGCCCTTTCGGCTCTCTACATCAAAAAGCGAATTCTCTTTCATCGTTTCAAGGCATTGGCCGATGTACGGATTCAATCCTTTAAAACATTGTATGGATTTGTCGATCAGATCCTGGCCGTTCTGAAACGGTTTCAAAGCTGGTTTGCCACTGATATCAACGTCCATGTCCCAGGGTTTAAGTTCAGGAAGGCCAAGCGCAACGCGTCTTTTTTCTGCCTGCTTTTGCAGTAGGGGTACAATTTCCCGCTCAATTGCCGCATGGAATTTATAGCAATCATGCTGGTTGTAATCAAACCTGCCGAGGGCTTGAAACATATAATCACGGAAGTTTTCAAACCCGGCGTTTAAAGCCACCTGATGGCGGAGTTTTAAGAGCTCATTGAAGAGATCATCAAGTTTATCTTTGTCTTGCAAGCGTCGTGCGGTAATTGCCTCCCAGGCTCGCTGACGTACACTTCTATCGGCATCTTTCAAGAAAACAGAAGCTTGTTCAAGTGTAAATTCTTTCCCGTCTATCGTAACGCTCATGGCGCCGG
>JANMZB010000296.1:0-3447 GCA_031382725.1 Sphingobacteriaceae bacterium
AATGAACCTCTCCCTGGTGCAATAATCTCAATACCCGAACTCCGGCAAACAGTTACTACGAATGAAAACGGGGATTACACGTTTACCCGGATTCCAAAAAAAGGCCGTTTTTTAGTTGAAGTGAGGTATATTGGTTTTAAAACGATCACTCAAATTGTCGATTTGAGTCTTTCTGCGCCTATAAATTTTTCTTTGCAAACCAGCGTAATCGAAGTACATGAAGTGGTTATAACTGGTACTGCTTCGAGTGCTAATAACCGCACAAACAGTACATCGGTAGCAACAGTTAGTAAAGAAGATCTCACACGCAGGCCATCAAACAATATTATTGATGCAATATCACGAGTGCCGGGAGTATCTCAGGTAACTACAGGCGCCGCAATTTCTAAACCAATAATAAGAGGATTAGGCTCAAACCGGATATTGACTTTATCCGACGGCGTAAAGCAGGAAGGACAACAATGGGGCGATGAACACGGTATTGAAATTGATCAATACAACGCAGAACGAGTTGAAATTCTGCGCGGAGCTGCAAGTTTACTCTACGGCTCGGATGCTCTTGGTGGTGTAATCAATATAATAGACGATATACCACCAACCGATGGAAATGTTAGAGGCGAACTACTTTCAAATTATGCGGGCAATAACGGTTTGAGCTCAAATTCTGCTATGCTTGAGGGCAACAAAAAGGGTTTTATATGGCAAGGACGTGGCACTTATAAAAACGCATTTTCTTATAATACAGCAGATGGTAGAATACCAAACACCGCTTTTAATGAACGAAATTTTAGCGGACTTCTGGGGCTTAACAAAAAATGGGGATATACTCATTTAAATCTGTCGAGCTTTAATCAAAAACTTGGCTTACCAGACTTTGAAAGAAATGCTTCCGGTAAATTTGAAGATAGCGAGGGTGAGGTTTTTTCTGAAAGCCAGCTTAAAAGCAGAAATCTTTTATTGCCTTTTCAGGATGTAAGGCACTATAAAGCTGCGTTAAATAGTCAGTTGCTATTAAATAGTGGTCGACTTCGTTCGATAATAGCCTTCCAAAACAATCAGCGGAGAGAGTTAGAAGATAGCGCTACCGATCCTTCGCTCTTTTTTGATCTCAAAACTTACAGCTACGACTTCAAATATTATTTCGAAGAAAATAACGGCTGGGAGCCGGTGATCGGAATGTCGGGAGCATTTCAAAACAGCAAGAATAGAGCAGGAGAGTTTCTGGTTCCCGATTATGATAACAGAGATTTTGGAGCATTTGGATATTTGAAAAAAACCTGGACGAAAACCACATTTAATGCAGGTATCCGGTTTGATAGCAGAACCATAAGCGGTATTGAAATGGAAGAAGATGGGGTTACTAAATTTCAGAACTTTGAAAATACCTTTTCAAATATCAGCGGAGCAATTGGTTCTACGCATGAGTTAAACGATAACTGGAGTTTAAAAGCGAATCTTGGAAGTGCATTTAGAGCACCGAATATTGCGGAGTTAAGTTCGGATGGTGTTCATGAAGGAACATTCAGGTACGAATTGGGTAATCCAAATCTTAAACCCGAACGTAGTTTATATGCTGATGCTGCGCTTGAATTCCACTCCACGAAACTCGACTTTCACTTTAACTTGTTTAATAATTATATCGGTAACTACATCTATGCCCGACAGATTGATGATCCAACAATTGATATTGAGGACGCCCAATTTTTATTTAGCTATGTTCAGGATAACGCAAATCTTTATGGTACAGAAATCGAATTAAATCTACATCCCACTTCGTATCTGCACGTCGAAAATAGTTTCTCGCTAACTCGTGGACAAAACGCGAAGACAAAAAACAATCTTCCATTAATACCTGCACCAAGGTTAAGAAACGAGCTTAGATTTGAGCCCGATATTAAGTCTGATAGTTTTAAGAACACCTATTTTTCAATAGGAATGGAAAACGTTTTTAAGCAAGATAAAGTCGATTACGCTTTTGATGAAACCCCAACACCTAGTTATACACTTATAGATGCTTCGGCAGGAACTACATTGAAATTTAAAAAACAACCAGTAAGGATATATATCTCTGCGAATAATCTATTTGACAAAGCGTTTGTTGATCATCTTAATCGTTTAAAATATGTTGGATTTTTTAACCAGGGAAGAAATATAGCCTTTGGGTTGCAACTGCCATTTAATTTTTAGATTAAATCAGCCATGATTGATTAACTGATCATGGCTGATTGCTTAATAGTTCGTGAGATTAAGCTTTAGCCAGCACCTTTTCATAAGCTCTCCTTGAACTGCCTCTGAAATACACTTCACCACAGAAGGTGTAACCCAAGTTTTCAAAAATCTTCAGCATTGATGGGTTATCATAATTTGTGTCAGCTTTAATGCTGAATACATTATTATCCAATGCAAATTGCTCAACAAAACCAAAAATCTTTTTTGCCAGGCCTATACCCAAATGTTTTTCAGAAATAGCAACCCGATGAACAACAACAAAATCATCATTTGTTAACCACTTGCCTTCAATGTTTTCATAAGCAGGTTCATCATTAATGAGCACGGCGCTATAACCTACAATTACTTCATCTTCTAACAGTACAAATCCGGCACTCTTCTCAATGTCTTTTTTTATCCCTTCAAGATTGGGATAGCCGTCTTGCCATTGCTCACTACCTTCCGCTTTACGGCGTAAAATGGCTTTATGTATAATGTCCCATATTTGAGGAATTTCTGAAATAACAGCTTTTCTAAATTGATAGTTCATCAATGATAATAATGGTCGCTACAAACTTATTTAACAGTTACTCGAAGTCCTAAAAAACCTCTTATTCCCTGGTTGGGCGCATACACGTAACTTGGGTCAAATGGAAGATCATTGGAATTTTTATCGAACGGATCATTGGTTCCTGAGATCAGAAAAGGCTGATTTTTGGCAGGCGTCCAGTTCAAGAGATTTTTTACACCGCCAAAAATTTCATAGCGCTTATTACCTGAATACGTTAATTGAATGTTTTGCAAGCTCCAGACCGGCGAAGTTTTTCGGCGCGGGTCATCACTGCCAATGGTAGGCAAGCGCATAGGACCGTAAATATTCCCGGTATAATCAATACCGAGATTTAGCTTTTTGATCTTATAGGAAACAGACCATGTTCCTGTCCATCGTTCTGTTAAAAATGGTCGGTTTTTACTATTTGCATTCTGTTGATTAGTTCTTTTAGAAAACACATCCAGATACGATCCTCCTACAAGCATCTTCAAGCCATTTGAGAAATTAAAGTCCATATTGGCGCTAACACCACGAGAAATTGCATGTCCTTCCAAATTACTATAAATGATTTTAGTCACGTCGGTTTCGTAGTCAGGAATGATTTGGTTCTGAAATCTGGTATACCATATCGAGCCATCAAATCCTATAAAGTTTTCATTAGGCAGATAGATCTTTTTCAGATAGTT
>JANMZB010000312.1:0-1638 GCA_031382725.1 Sphingobacteriaceae bacterium
GCTTTATGTAATTGCGGACCGCAATCGCATCGGCAAGAGCCAAATATATCTCCGGTTACACACGAGCTATGAACCCGTACCATAACCGGTTCATTTTCCTCCCATTTCCCTTTTACCAAAGCAATATGATGATCGCCTGAATCCAATTGCGTATAAGCAACCATCTCAAAATCGCCCCATTCGGTAGGCAGTTTAACAGAAACCTCTTTTTTAATGAGTGACTCGGTACATAACCTATAAGCGATTAAATCTTTAATAGAAATTATCTTCATGTCGAACTGCTTTGCAAGCAGCATTAATTCGGGAAGACGGGCCATTTCACCCTCTTCATTCATAATTTCGACAATAACTCCTGCTGGTTCAAAGCCAGCCATAGCTGCTAAATCTGTTGCCGCCTCAGTATGGCCGGCACGACGTAAAACGCCGCCATCTTTTGCTCTTAAAGGGAAAATATGTCCGGGCCGCCCTAATTCATCCGGAGATGTAGCTGGATCAATAAGTGCGTGTATGGTTTTCGATCTGTCGGATGCGGAGATACCTGTAGTACAGCCGTTCCCAAGCAAATCCACCGAAACAGTGAAGTTAGTTTCATGAGATGTTGTGTTTTTTCCAACCATTAGCTCCAGATTGAGCTCATCACAACGCTGGTTGGTTAATGGAACGCAAATTAACCCGCGACCATATTTAGCCATAAAATTTACTACTTCGGGAGTGGCATTTCGGGCAGCGGTTAAAAAGTCGCCTTCATTTTCCCGATCTTCATCATCTACAACAATAATAATTTTACCGGCTTTAATATCCTCTACAGCCTCTTCAATTGTATTGAGCTTAATATCCATTATGAAGTAAAATTACTTATATCCATTTATTAGTGGGTGCAGGAATATAATCTTGAAGTAAAAGATATCAGCCTTTCTTCTTCTTAATAAGCTTCAGGAATTTTTGCTTATAGCTATCGGCATCAAAAATCACAGAGTCTACAGCAGCTTTATAAGTTAGAAAAACTCCCAGGGGTGCTAAGACGATAAGTGCCACCCACATTCCGAAAATCGGGTCTATTGTACCGGCTTTCGCCGATTTCTCACCAATGGTTGAAATAATGTGATAGATAAGGAAGAAGATAATAGACATCACTACGGGTAAGCCTAGTCCTCCTTTTCTGATGATGGCCCCTAGCGGAGCACCAATAGAAAAAAGAACTAAACATGATACGGCAAGCGTAAACTTTCGCTGATATTCTACTATAAACCGGAGTATGCTTTTTTTATAGTCATCGCTTTCAGTAACCTTTAAAGCGATTCCTTCTTTAACGCTCCGCATTTCGGTTTGAGCAAACTCTATTGACCTTCTACGTGCGCTTACCGGAAGAATTTCTGTAACACTTTTCTTATAACTTGGAATTTTAACTGACTTGAGCGAAGGAATAGATGTATTTCTTCCGGATACTTTAATTAAAGGCGATACTTGCTTACTGTATGCTCTTACCACACTGTCGCTTACCTTAATAGTCGAATCTTTATAATAAATAAATTGTTTTAGATTAAAAAAAGCATAACAGCTCCTAAACAGATTTTAATAAGTAGTTACCGGTTTAAAAGATTATAGATCAAAAATTTTGGTATAAAATTTAAATTTAAA
>JANMZB010000330.1:0-6816 GCA_031382725.1 Sphingobacteriaceae bacterium
TAGCTTGTAAACGAGCAACCATATCGGGGTAAGGATGTGGCCCAACCGCCGAACCAATAATGTAATGTGTATCTACAGGGTTATTGATCCAATCGCGTAAAGCCTCGTTCGTAGCATCTTTTAAAGTCTGACTGCCAGAGATTGCAGGAATAACAGTTGCACCCATCATTTTCATGCGGGCCACGTTTGGCGCTTGCCTTTCAATATCTACGGCACCCATGTAAACTACACATTCAATCCCTTTTAAGGCGCAAACTGTTGCGGTAGCAACACCATGCTGACCAGCGCCTGTTTCTGCAATAATGCGGGTTTTCCCAAGTCGTTGTGCCAATAAAATCTGACCAACCGTATTATTGATCTTATGCGCTCCGGTATGATTTAAATCCTCTCGTTTGAGATAGATGTTTGCACCATACTTTTCCGAAAGTCGTTTGGCAAGGTAAAGAGGCGAGGGGCGACCTACGTAATCCCTCAGCAGTTGCTGATATTCCTCCTGAAACGCAGGTTCGTAGATAATGTCGAGGTATTTTGTTCTTAATTCTTCTACATTAGGATAAAGCATTTCCGGGATGTAAGCTCCGCCGAAAGTGCCATAATACCCTTTTTCATTTACGTGATAACTCATATGTATTCTTGTCCCTGAACGGGGACTTTTATTTCGTTAAAAAATGTTCTTAGTTTTTCAATATTTTTAAGCCCAGGCTCAATTTCAAACTTACTGTTTAGATCAAGTGCGTATAACCTGCTGTCATCTATTTTTCTTATTTCTGTGAGATGCTCCAGGCTTAAACCACCGCTTAAAAAGTATGGGATTTGTAAATTGTATTTTGATAAAATATTCCAGTTAAATGTCTTTCCCGAGCCGCCATGTTGTTCGGTTTTGGTATCGAACAAAAAGTAATCTACAGCATCCTGGTAATTATTTAACTTATCGAAATCGAAATTACTATCTAAGCCGAATGCTTTGATTACTTCAACTTTGTGTTCTTTAAATCTGATGCAATATTCAGGTGTTTCATTGCCATGTAACTGAACAGCATGCAATTTGAATCTTTCAATTTTTTCAACCACCACATCGAAATTCTCATCCACAAAAACACCTGTTTTTTTAACTGTATCTGGTAAAGCATTTAGCACTTCTTCATCAATGACTTCTACAAATCGTTTCGATTTAGAATAGAAAATAAAGCCGATATAGTCCGGATTTAGAACAGCAAGCTGTCTGATGTTTTCAGCATCCCGCATCCCACAAACTTTCAGCTTTAATTGTCTGCTCATTATTTTATCGATAATAAGGTGGTAAAACTCTTTAAAGCTTTTTTGCTCATTAAAGATTCTTCAGCGATATAAAAACAGTCGGCAAAGCTTTTTTCAGGATGAATGGTATTGATAGCAAGCGATGCGTTACATAAAACCACATTATTTTGTTCTGAGGTTCCGGCTCCATTAATTACCTGGGAAAATATCGCAGCCGAATCCTCTACCGTATCACCGCCGCTGATCAACTCCGCATTAATTTTTTCAAAACCCAAGCTTCTGATATCGGTAATTTTTTCGCCTTTTGGAGTGAAGGTTTTAAAAGAGTTGGTCAAAGATACTTCATCATATCCACCTAAATCATGTAGTATGGTGTATGATTTTGAAGATCCCTGATACAAATAAGCATAAAGTCGCGCCAACTCCAGACTAAAAACTCCAACCATTTGATATTGTGGCTGTGTTGGATTTACCATTGGCCCAAGCATATTAATAAACGTTTTAACCCCCAGTTCTTTCCGAATCGGGGCAAGCGTTTTCATCGCCGGATGAAATAGCGGCGCATGTAAAAAGCAAATATTTGCTTCATCCAGACTTCTTTTCAGTATATCAGTACTATTCGAAAACTGATACCCCATATACTCCATCACATTGGATGAACCGCAGCCGGATGAAACGCCGTAATTACCATGTTTTGCTACGTGGTATCCTGCGCCCGCCACTACAAAAGATGCCAGCGTTGAGATGTTAAACGTATTTTTTCCATCGCCCCCCGTACCGCATAGATCGATCAATTTATAGCCTTCCAGATCAGGGCGCAGACATAAATCAAGCATGGCATCTCTAAACCCTTCAAGTTCATCAACTGTAATATTACGCATGCAATAGGCGGTTAAAAAAGCCGCCATTTGAGATGGATTGTACTTTCCTGTGGCAATGTTTGTTAAAATGGACTTAGCCTGTTTTTTTGTAAATGATTTATTTTCGAATAGGTGGTTTAGTATTTCTTTCATTGATAAATTATGTGGCAAAAAAAAAGGCTGCTTTTTTTAAAGCAACCCGGTTTATTTTTTATTTATATAGAACCTATGGAATTGCTAACGAATTAACATTTGCCACCACAAAGAAATATATAAAGTTGATTTGTTCATCTCTGTTGCAAAGATGCCGATATCTTTTTTCTTCTGCAATACTTTTATACATTTTATGCAATGTCGGATGTTTGGCGATTGGATTGTCCGAGAAATCCGGGCGGGTGGGGCTGAAAAGAAATGCGGGCCAGGGTGTTTGCCTGTGTAGTGGAAGCATATTTCTTTTCTTGACTTTTTGCCTACTTTTTTGTCAAGAAAAAAGTAGGTTGCCCCCGCGGCAGAGAGCGGACAACATTTATAAATTACTTGAATAATGATATTGCCTTTATGGTAGTCGATAAGCACGTAAACTGGTATTAGATTATCAATTTGACCCTCATTAGTATTTTTAAAAAAAGTATTTTAGCGATAATGAACAGCAAGCGTACCAAGAGGATAATCAGTTTAAAAAGTCAACTTTCCAAATGGACATTAATGGTGATCGGCGTATTACTTGCAGCATTTGGACTTAAAGGTTTTTTGTTGCCCAATGGTTTTATTGATGGCGGAGTTACTGGGTTAGCTTTATTAGCCAATCATATCACTAAAATTGAGGTTTCGATTTGGCTTATCTTATTTAATATTCCGTTTATTTTGGTTGGGATGAGGCAAATAGGGAAAAGGTTTGCTGTAAATACGCTCATTTCGGTGGTCGGTTTGGCAACCGTAATTTACCTGTTCGATTTTCCGGTTATAACCGATGATAAATTACTGATTTCTATTTTCGGAGGTTTCTTTTTGGGTGCGGGCATTGGTCTGGCTATGAGAGGTGGTGCGGTACTTGATGGAACAGAAATAATCGCCGTTTATATCAATCGTAAAAGTGTATTCTCGATTGGGGATATCATCTTACTTATAAACGTTGCTATTTTTTGCATCGCTGCTTTTGTACTGAGTATAGAATCGGCTTTGTATTCTATACTTACTTACCTTTCCGCTTCAAAAACGGTCGACTTCATTATTCAGGGTATTGAAGAATATACCGGAGTTACCATTGTTTCGGCTAAAAGTAAAGAAATAAGGCAAGCGATTATTCAGGAATTAGGTCGTGGGGTAACGATATATAAAGGGGAGCGGGGTTTTGGAGGCGACTTTCATCATGATAAAGAGATTGATATTATCTTTACAGTTGTTACTCGCCTTGAGGTGTCTAAGGTAAAGGAAGTCGCGAAAAACATAGACAGGAGAGCCTTTATGGTGATGAATGTAATTACAGAAACCAATGGCGGTATTATAAAAAGGCGGCCGCTGCACTAAATGATAAAATTCAACAATGATATTTCTGGTAATGATCTGGGGTTTGGTACCAAAGCCACCATAAATCATCAGCGTACACTAAACCAGGATGGTTCTTCAAATGTTAAGCGCGTCGGTTTGCCTTTTATCAGGACTTCTGATGCCTATAATGCGTTGATTACAATGCATTGGGCAAAGTTTAGTTTGCTCATACTCATCTGCTATATTACGATCAATACCATTTTTGCGGCTATTTATTATACAGTTGGCGTAAAGTATTTTAATGGCATTAACGGTACTACACCATTCGAGAAATTTCTTGATACGTTCTTCTTTTCAGCACAAACAATCTCTACGGTTGGATATGGTCATATCAGTCCGCAAGGCACTTTAACCAGCTTTATCGCAGCTTTTGAATCCATGTTAGGGTTGTTAGCTTTTGCATTAGCAACCGGTTTGCTATACGGAAGGTTCTCCAGACCAATGGCTAAACTCGTGTACAGTAAAAATATGCTTGTTTCTCCTTACGGGGATGGTAAAGCTTTAATGTTACGGATTGTGAATAGAAGAAGTAATCAACTCATTGAAATTGAAGCAGAGGTTCTGTTAACCATTAATGCTAAAGAAGCGGATGGTTCCAGGTCCAGAAAGTTTTTTAATCTTCCGCTGGAGCGGAAAAAAATAAATCTATTAACCTTAAGCTGGACAATTGTACATCCGATAACAGAAACCAGTCCGTTGTTCGATTTTGACAAAGCAGAATTAGTTGAAGCTGATGCCGAAATAATGGTTTTTATTAAAGCTTTTGACGATACCTTTTCGCAAACGGTGCATTCCAGAACATCATATAAGTATAAGGAAGTTGTTTGGTCGGCCAAATTTAAACCTACGTTTTACCCTGATGAAACAGGTATTACCACGCTCGATATTTCTAAAGTTCATGATTACGAGGAAGTTTAAATGTAGATTGTTAACAGCCAGAATTTTCGATTTATCCTCTTCAATCTAAAACCATTATTTCTTCTGCTTGTATTATAAAGAGCTTTGACAAACTAACAAAGCAATTATGGAAACAAGCTTACTGATTATAGGAGACGATTTAATTCATCACCAAAAGGTGGAAGATTTACTTTATCATAATGCTTATCCTATTCATTACAAATCCTTTTCAGATGCGTCTGATGCATTCAATTATATCCTGAATCATAATGATTTTGAAGCTTTGCCCGATTTAGTTTTGCTGGATTTGGATATGCCCTTTGTTTCCTGGAAAGGTTTCCTTGAACTGTTTGAAACGATAACGCAAAGTCTTGAAAAGCGTGTTGATGTGATTGTATATACTTCATCAGTTGACACCGATATTAAATCACAAATGGCTCAGTATAATTGTGTTAAGGGTGTTCTTAATAAACCACTAACTCAGGATGTATTGGATGAGATATTAACCTCATCTTTTGTATTGGTTAATAAGACCTCGAAATATTAGTATAACTACTTATCTGCTATTTTAATCACCCGTTTCTGTACTCACAAATACTTTCTAACGTGAGTTTTGTATTTTATCTGCATGTACTCATGCTAAAACATTCAGAGTGGCTCCAGCTCATATTTAGCACTAATCAAAATTGAGTTGAAATAAGCAATCCGGGAAGTCTGTGCTAAGGATACTTTCGTCGCCCTCATAGCCGGGCGATGGCCTAGTCCTTTTTTCCTTGATGAAAAAAGCACCAAAAAAATCAAGAACAAAAAAATGCTCGGCCGCCTTTTTGTTCGGACCACCGCTCGCTCTTAGGTTATTTAAGTGATTTTTTGTTACGGAAGTTCAAACGCCAAATGCATCAAGCAGGCCGGCCTCAGAGGATTGAGCGTTAAGAAAGTTTAAAAGAAGGCTTGCCGAAAGAACATAATGAGCCGTAGTGAAACAATCCGGAGAAGCGGTTTAGAAAATTACAAGCCAGCACAACAATAACCCGCGGCTTGGATTGTAGATAGCCTTCTTTTAAACTTTTAGCTCAAGACTCGAAAGCCTTGATTTTTGTTTCTTTTCATCCAAGGAAAAGAAAAAAGCCTGCCCGGCAAGGGTAAAAAGAAAGACAAAATATTCTAGTCAAAGACTCAAACACAATAAAATATCTTCAAAGTGTTAACCAACCAACCCGAGCTACAACTCGTAACTATTACCCTTTTCTGGAACTTCAACGTTAAACCCTTCATTACCCAACGCAACACTTAAAGCGTTTAAACTGTCAATCTCTCCATGAACTAGAAAAACTTTTTTAAGGTGATTTACATCTTGATGCCTTACAAGATCAACCAAATCATCATGATCGGCATGGCCACTCAATACATCAGTACGTTTAATGGTAGCGTAAACTGGTAAATCTCTGTCACGTATATGAACGTACGGATCGCCACGCAGCAAACGATTTCCTAAAGTGCCTTTTGCGCTGTAACCGATAAATAAAATGGTACAGTAATAATTAGAGATATTATGGTACAAATGATCCTGAATTCGTCCCCCTTCAAGCATTCCCGCAGAAGAAATAATGATACAAGGCTCCAGATAATTTGAAAGCTCACGGCTTTCTTTCATATCCTGAACATAAAAAAGGTTTTCAAACTCAAAGCCATCTCCAACCTTAGAATAAAATTCCCGGGCATCATCGTTAAGATGATTAAGATGTTTCCTGAAAATCTCCGTGGCATAGTTGGCAAGCGGACTATCTACAAAAATCTTTACTCTCGGTAGAAGTTTATCAGTAAAGATTTTATTTAAAGTAAAAACCAGCGCTTGTGTTCTGCCGATACTAAATGCCGGTATAATTAGACGTCCGGGAGTTTTGATACAGGCGTTGTTAATTTCCTCAACCAGCACGTCCTGAATGCTTTTTTCTTTGGAATGTTGCCGCCCGCCATAAGTTGCTTCGCACACCATAAAATCAACTTGCGGCAACTCTTGTGGATCAACTAAAACAGGATAATTCTTGCGCCCCACATCGCCAGTAAAGGCTATTTTTCGTTGAACACCATTTTCATTAACACTTAAAACCACAAACGCCGCACCTAATAAATGGCCTGCCGGAATGAATTCTACCTCAATATCGCCGTTTAACCGGAAAGGTTTATTGAAGCTCAGCGTCACAAATTGCTCGGCAGTTTCCATTACGTGCTTTTGAAAAAACAATGGTTTTGG
>JANMZB010000356.1:0-1502 GCA_031382725.1 Sphingobacteriaceae bacterium
TTTTTTCATAATTCAACCATGTCGTAATTTTCACTTTCTTCCCCTGTCTCCTCGTTTCTGATAGCTTCCCAATCTTCTTGGGGAGTATTATTATCGCTGAGATCAAGTTCTCGAAGAAAACAATCAACCAATTCATCCATACCATCCACGGCATTATTATCACCATTCTGTAACAACCAACCGTCATCATGATTTTCATCAAAGCCAATGCCGCCATCATTTGACATACTATTGTTGCTATCTTTTAAGCTATCGTCGTCATCATTAACACGAGTCTCCACCTCCTCCATCCACGCTTTCAAGGTAACTGGTAGAACGCCAAGCCGCTCAAGTTTCGATTTTGCCATGTGTGGGAATTTGTACAAGTTAGATCCATCATGTTCCAGCACCATGTTGAAATTCATCATCAAAGACAGGAAAGCTCGATTCAGGTTGTTAGGATCGTATACCTCAAATGCTGCAATCACCGCTGGAACGATTGCAGCAAGCGTACGCTCTGTGTCAATCTTATGAAACAAGGATTGAATTGCAGGAAAAAAAGACAAGTCGCAAATATTCAAATCTGGAGACTGTGCAGGCTGGTAATAAAAACGGCAATCAACCCCCAACTCATCACATCGATTCTTCAGTTCCTCTTCATCTATCCGATGAGGGGGAGCATTATCATGTTGAATCCATATCGTCTCTTTCCTCATTTGCCAGGGACATTTGCTTGCTATGTCGGGAAGGAGCTTGTCAAAAATAAACTGCTTGTACACAGCCCGATTCATCGAAACAGCTGATGATACCATCGTACCAGCAGGACGCAAACATGAATTCCGCTTTGCTGGAGTCAATTCAACAAGTGAATAGATTCCAATTTTGCCATCAAAGAACCAGCTGTTACTATCATCGCTTCCACCAACAAAATTACACTCACCTAATGCTGTTGTTGCCGTCGCTGCTGCTGCTGAAGCCCTTTTAGTTTTCCAAGGCCTGGCCACAGCAGCAAGAAACATAGCCTTATTATAGTGGCTCTTGTGACGAGCAACATTGTGGGGTAGCTCTTCTCCATCTGCCAAATAAACCCTTTCCTTATCCTGCATTTCAATTAACCACTTCTCATCGATGTGGATTTTATTGAACTGCATCTTATACTGACCATTTTCTGTAATCTCATTACGTACAAACTGTACTCTGTGCTCACGATGTGTCACAGATAATTTTGGTCGAGTAACAATAGAGCAGGACTTGAAATAGTTTTTTTCATTAGTATAACGGCAAAAAGTAGTCTTACTAATATTGAGTGCATGTGCACTATCCCTCATAGTCTTTCGCTTCTTTACAGGTACCAGAGCAAGTTGTGCCTTTAGTGCTTGTGCACTGTACTTAGGCTTCCTACCAGTTAAATGTTTTTGGTTGGAAACATCTAAATCACCTTTACTTAGAGATTCTTGCACGAGCTCGATGATGTGAGTAACTGTCCTCAAATCAACCCCCAAATTTTGGCTATTTTTGTCTTG
>JANMZB010000397.1:0-14652 GCA_031382725.1 Sphingobacteriaceae bacterium
ACAACATATAGAAAATGTTGTTCTGTTGGAGTTGAAAGAAGTATCGGTATAAAGATTATGGAAATAAAAGATCTTATAAATCAGCCGGAAGGAGAGGATTCTTCTTCTCAGAAAGAAAGCCCTTTAAAAAGTCTTGAATCAGATTTAAAGCTTTATAACGAATCCATTAAAGAAATTGCGACGGAAATCATGCTCGAGGGCTTATCTGAATATCCGATCTTTATAGCACATCAGCATAAAGTGTCTGTGGGCGAATTGATTCTCGACAAAAATGAGTTAAATACACAATGGTCAATTCAGGCCTCAATGCTTGAAGAATTTATTGAAAAAGGAATTATCCTGAATGATAAAAAAGATCGATTTATTAAGCAATACAAAAATCCAAACGAGCATATGTGCATCTTTGTGGTCGTACCCGAAGGAGCGAACTTTGTCTTTTATCCTTATCTTTAGATCTTCAACAGCCTAAATTTCGCCGATGTCTGAAAAGAAAATCCTGATTCTCGATCAAAAGCAAATCCAACAGAAGATTACCCGTATGGCTTACCAGATCTGGGAAGATAATTTGGATGAGAAGCAAGTAATTATTGCCGGAATCATTGATAGCGGATACACTCTTGCAGAGCGTTTGCAAAGCGAACTAGTAAAGATTTCGGGCATAAAAGTTACGCTGATGAAAATTACGCTTGATAAAGACATTTCACATTTGGAAGCAACCAGCGATATCCAAGTTGAGCAATGCGAGGATAAAGTAGTGATTTTGGTTGATGATGTGCTGAACAGTGGTCGTACTTTAGCTTACGGATTGGGTGTATTTTTAAACATTCCTCTCAAGAAACTTCGTACCGCTGTCCTTGTAAATCGCAGTCATCGTAAATTTCCTATTTCGGCAGATTTTACTGGTCTGGATTTAGCCACCATTATAAAAGAGCATGTAGATGTTGTTTTGGGTGAGACTGAAAATGATGCTGTTTACTTAAGCTAAACTTATATTGGGTTTTTAAATGGAAGCACTTTGTTATTTCTATTATGCCCTAGCCGGGCAGGCTTCTTTCTTTTCCTTGATGAAAAGAAACAAAAATCAAGGCTTTCGAGTCTTGAGCTAAAAGTTTTAAAGAAGGCTATCTGCAATCCAAGCCGCGGGTTAGGTTTGTGCTGGCTTGGGACTTTCTGATCCGCTTCTCCGGATTGCTTCCCTTCAGTTCATTATGTTCTTTCGGCAAGCCTTCATTCAAACTTTCTTAACGCTCAATCCTCTGAGGCCGACCTGCTAGATGCATTTGGCGTTTGAACTTCCGTAACAAAAAATCATTTAAATAACCTAAGAGCGAGCGGTAGCCCGAACAAAAAGGCGGCCGAGCATCTTTTTGTTCTTGATTTTTGGTGACTTTTCATCAAGGAAAAGTTACTAGGCCAACGCCCGGATATGAGGGCGACGAAAGCATCCCCAAGCACAAACTTTCCGGATTGCTTCTTTCCAACTCATAGTTGTTAATTGTCTAATTTGAGTTTAAGGTCTTTTGAATGATTTCAGCCACTTTTTCCGGAGTTTGATCTAACCCTTTTATAGATATTTTCGCTTGCTTATAAAACGGCTCTCTTAATTTAAGCCTTTCGGCAATGAATTGTTCAAGCTCATCAGGTTTTAAGTTCTTCAATATTGGACGTTGCTCAGTAGCACTTGCTAATCTTTTTGCAAGAGATTTTGGCGAAAGTGAAAGGTAAACCGTTGTGCCATATGCATTCATCCATTCAATATTATCAAAAAAACATGGCGCCCCTCCACCTGTCGCTATAATTGCCTTTTCCGGGAAAACAGTGTTTTTTAAAATTTTACTTTCAACTTCCCGAAAGGCGTCTTCTCCAAATTTGTTAAAGTATTCGCCGATCGATAATTGCGTTTCAGCTTCAATTACCTTATCCATATCAATAAATTGATAATTCAGTTTTGTAGCCAGGCGTTTACCTAAAGTGGTTTTGCCGCAACCCATAAATCCGATAAGGAATATCTTCATAAAAATCCCGCTCGTTGATAGGTGATGAAATCCGTTTCAGGAGGCTTAACATTGTTTTGTTTAAAACAGGTTGCTAGCTGGGCCCGGTGATAAGTGGAATGATTAACTACATGCAAAAGAATATCTTCAACTGTGTTTGAGAATTTATCTCCGTTAAATGTTGAGTAACTAATTACTTTGTCAAACTCCGCTTGATCGAATATCTGTCTTAACTGGCTAGTATTATCCTGATGTAAATCCTGAAATATAGAAACCGGATGAATATCAAACCGGTTAAACCTGGCTTCAAACCGGTTTATTCTGCTGATCCAGATATGTTGTGCGTTTAGAACATGGCTAAACAAGGCTTCTGCCTGCGGAATGCTTTGGTTCGCCTGCAAAAAAGTTTGAACAACTACTGCATCAGCCGCTTGAGTGTATGAAATGAGCTTCTTTAACATAGCTCTTATTTGTTGCTTTTAAAATATTGATCCTCCAAGTATTGGTAGGATGGTAGATTATGATAATGCCATTTATCAAACACCACACCATCTTTCAATAGGATCAATCCCGGGTTTGCTCTTACCATGCTTTTTAAAGGAACACCATCAGCATGAAATACCTCCATAACTAGTTTGTGTTGTTTTTCGAAAGCATCTGCCTCTTCAGGCGATGTGGAAGTTAAGACCACCGTTCTGATGTTATAATTCTCAGCACTATTAATTACCAAAGCATTTAATTTTCCGATGGCCTTATCGTTAGTTTCTTTTAAGTCATAAGCCACTATTACAAGGTTATAATAAGGATTTTCAATAATCTCAGTGGTATAATCAGTACCGGTAGCATCAGAAATTTGAAGATCTTTTATTCTGGGCTCGTAACCTTTTTTAATGAGTCTGTTTTCGGGTACACCAACAACTTTCCAATTTTTGTCTTTCCAGATTTCGGTTTTTATATACTCCTTATCGGTCATTTTTTTGGTTTGTCCGTTTGCCTGATTTTTTAGCGTGTAATTAATTTCATATTCATCTAAAGGGGCCCCTTTCGGTATAGACATATATGCGGGCAAATTAGCACCCTTATGATAGGGCAAAAAATCTTTAACCGGCATATAGTTGTAGGTATAAAGACCAAATCCCAAGGCAAGCAATGTACTCACCCAAAGCGCATTATTTTCTGCTTTTTTTGATGTAAATATCGAGTTTATCTTGTCTTTGTTGAAAAACAACACAAGAATAAACAGCAGTAAAATCAGATCCTTTGTAAAGGATTGCCACGGAGTTAGCGGAATCGCGTCGCCAAAGCAACCACAAGATCTTACTACATCAAACGCTGCCGAATAAAAGGTTAGAAACGTGAAGAAGATAATGAGCAGCAGCAGACCCGTAATTACTTGCTTAGACCTTATTCCGAATAACAGTGCGGCTCCTAAAACCACTTCAAGTGTACATATGATGATGGCTAGAAGTACGGCAAAATCGTTTAGAAACAGCAGATGGAAAACCTCGAAATATTCCTCAAGCTTATAACCAAAACCAAGCGGATCATTAGCTTTAATTAATCCCGAAAGGATAAAAATTACTCCGACAAAAATTCTAGAGAAATTTACCAGTGCTTTGTTCATTATTTCAATCCAAGTTTAATTAACGCAAATACCGAATAATTTAACATGTCCTGATAGTTTGCTTTCACACCTTCAGATGCCAGTGTTTGTCCCTGATTATCCTCAATCTGTTTTACGCGAAGAATTTTCATCAGAATAAGATCTGTTAAAGAACTGATTCGCATATCGCGCCAAGCTTCCCCATAATCATGGTTTTTTGCGAACATCAGCTCTTTCGTCTCATTAGCTTTTTTATTGAATTCTATTTCCACTTGTTCGGAGGGAAGTTCAGACGGAGCATTGTTATCGAGTTCGAGCTGCATCATCGCAATGATGCAGTAATTGATAATGCCAATATATTCCGAGACAATATCCTCCCCAACTTTAGAAACCTTCTTTTCTTCGAGTGTACGTATGCGTTGAGCTTTGATAAAAATCTGATCGGTTATAGAACTTGGACGAAGAATGCGCCAGGCTGTACCATAATCTTTGGTTTTTTTTATAAACAGATCACGGCATATTTTTATTACCGCATCGTACTCTTCTGCTGTATTATTTATCAAAATTTAATTTATTTGATGGTAAGGTGAATAAAGCTGTATTTTGCCTCAATGGCGGATAAAAATACTGAAATTCATCAGAATAATTTGTCTTTCGAAAAGGATGGATTGCTGAAAGTGGAAAGTAAATCCATCAGCGTCAAAGGCCGTCTCGTTGATTTTGATTTGCCCAAAGTAATGGGTATTCTGAATATTACTCCGGATTCCTTCTTCGCGGAAAGCAGAATTAATTCAGTAAAGCAAGCTCTAAATGCGGCAGAGAAAATGCTAATGGAAGGCGCAACCTTTTTAGATATTGGGGCTTATTCGTCGAGACCGGGTGCAGATCATATATCTGAAGAAGAGGAACTAAACCGGCTTCTTCCCATCTTAAAAGGGCTTGTCAAAGAATTTCCTCAGGCAATTTTATCGATCGATACCTTTCGGGCTAAAATTGCCGAAGCGGCTATTTCGGAAGGTGCGGATCTGGTTAATGATATTTCGGCTGGGGAACTCGATTCGGCCATGGTTGAAACGGTTAGCCGGTTAAAAGTTCCTTACATTTTTATGCACATGAAAGGTACGCCGCAAACAATGAAACAGCTGGCTGTTTATGAAGATGTGGTTTCAGAAGTTTATGAATCATTGAAAAATAAAATTGCCCATTTTAAGGAAGCAGGAATAATAGATTTAATTCTGGATCCAGGTTTTGGCTTTGCTAAAACCATCGAGCATAATTACCGGCTTCTCGGTAAACTTGAACTTTTTAAACAGCTAAATGTGCCTGTTTTAGCTGGTCTGTCGCGTAAATCGATGATCTGGAAAACGCTTGATATTGACAGTAAAGATGCTTTAAACGGTTCGACCGTTTTAAATACCATAGCATTGATGAAGGGAGCCAATATTTTAAGAGTTCATGATGTTAAGCCTGCCATGGAAGCTATTTTATTAGTCGAAAAATTGAGAACATCTTAAGTGTTGTATTCTGCGTGTTATCATTTAACCAATCTAATTTATTAAATTCATCGCATGGATTTCGACATTAGTTTCCTTCATTTACGGTTACTCGATTTAGTAGATATTGTGGCAGTATCCATCATTATCTATTATGTTTATAATCTGCTGCGCGGTACTATTGCCCTAAATATTTTCCTTGGCTTGATAATTATGTACATGGTGTATTTCCTTGTCAGGGAGTTACAAATGAATTTATTGACACACATTTTGGGAGGCTTTATGAGTGTTGGCGTATTGGCGCTTATCGTTGTCTTTCAACAAGAAATTCGCAGGTTCTTATTACTGATAGGAAAGAACGCATCTTTACAGCAAACCAGAATTTGGAAGAACTTTTTTCTGGGGAAAAAGGAACTCGAGAAAGCCAATCTTGCTTTTATTCGTCCGGTAATTGAAGCTTGCAGAAGTATGCAAAGCAGCAGAACCGGCGCCTTAATCGTTTTCGCAAAATATTTTGACGAACAATATTTTCAAAACAGTGGAGAAACGCTGAATTCAGCAGTTTCAAAACGTTTACTGGAAAGTATCTTTCAAAAATACAGCCCATTACATGATGGAGCCGTGGTTATATCAGACGGGCGGATAAAATCTGCCAGCTCTATTTTGCCCTTAACAGATAACGAGAAACTCCCGGCTCAATTCGGTTTGCGCCACCGGGCTGGAATCGGAATCTCCGAAATGAGTGATGCAACAGCTGTGATTATTTCTGAAGAAACAGGTGAGATTTCGTATGCTAAGCAGGGAAGGGTAAAGATGAATGTTTCTTTATCGGATCTGGAAAGGTTGTTGAATAGGGATGCTTAAGAGGAGGTTAAAGGATGAAAGGTTAAAGCTGAAAGGTCAATGCGAATGGTCTTTAATCAGTATCTTCCAGAATAAAAACATCTTCCACTTTAAGCTTAAAAACCCTTGCAATTTTCATTGCAAGGGCACAAGAAGGTAAAAACTTCCCGGATTCTATTGAATGTATTGTTTGACGGGAAACGTTGGTTAGCTCCGCTAAATCTTGCTGCGCAAGGTTTATTTTGGCGCGTTCTACTTTGACGGAATTTTTCATTCAGATTTAATTGCGTCACTTTTCCAGTGAAGGACGAAGCTCCAGAGAATGCCAACAAAACCACCAGCTAATATACATGGAATCAACCATTCGCCCGGTTTATAAATAGTGATAGCTCCTCCTATTAGTCCCAAGACCGCGCTTTGAACCAAAATAATCTTAATATGCTCCTTACTGCTCTTCTCAAAATGTCTTTTTTGATCGTCATCATTAAGATAAACCAGAGCTGAATCCCGATACAAGCAGAGTCTAAATAAAAGGCAATAGTAACATAAAAGAAATAATACTACTATTAACAAATTCGCGCTTATTCCCGCAATACCTAGAAGCATTAATACTGCAAATGCATTCCGGAAACTAAACTTGAAACAATGGTTTCTGATTCTTTCTGTTCGTTCATCTTCATATGCCTCTTTGCTGTTAACAATTATGGTCAAGCCGATATTAATTAACAGTAAGCAAAAATTTGTGAGAGTGAATGGAGCCGAAGTTTGAATGTAATTGTAAAACGCACTCGACTTAAAAATTTCAGAAGGAGAGATAATGAAGTGAAATAGCCCGAGCAAAGTGAGGCCCAGGCAGCTAAGAATTAACCCGTTAATTTTCGCCTTTGTGAGATGAGATGTTACCATACGATTAATTTTTATTGGTAGGTCACTTAATACCTAAATGTAAAGTTTATATTCCAAATGTAAATCAAGCTTTACATATCTGCAAATAAAAAAATCCAGACAAACTGGATTCTTCTAAATCTGTGTAATCATTTCATCTGTGTGATTACCCTCAATCCGTGAAATCAAACAAATCTGTGTAATCCCCCAAACTTATGTAATCCCCTTTCTAACAATACTGCTCAAACGCACCAATTAAATTATCTGCAATCATTTGGGCCGGTCTTCCCTCAATCTGATGACGCTCAATAATATGAACTAACTTGCCATCTTTAAACAAAGCCATAGAAGGAGAGGATGGAGGATAAGGCAGCATAAAACTTCTTGCTTTATCAACAGCTTCTTTCTCTACGCCAGCAAAAACCGTCACTAATTTATTAGGATGTTTTGCATGCTCAGAGGCAATCTTAGCAGCCGGACGCGCATTAGCCGCGGCGCAGCCACATACCGAGTTCACCACTACAAACACCGTTCCTTCACCTTTTATAGCAGCTTCAACTTCTTCAGCAGACTTTAAATCCTGAAATCCAACTTTTGTTAAATCCTCCCGCATAGGGGCAACTAAATATTCTGGGTACATATTTTTTTATTTTCGATTTGTGATTTGCGAATTATGATTGCTAGTCGCAAAAATAATGTTAAAGGTAAAAATTACGATATCAATGCTATGTCAAATTTAATATTGAGTTGCTAAAAGATTAAGTAAATTTATCTAATGTATTTTTAAGATGGACAAACAGCAACTCGGATCTTCAGCACGGTCACCAAATAATGTTTCATTGCAGGGGCGTACACAAGCAGGGCTTAATTCGTATGCCCTCCCCTTAAGTACAGCGGATTTAATGCATTTGCTGAAACGAGGTTTATTTGGTGTTAAATGGGCAGAAATGCTCGCTTTTAACGGCAAGTCTTTAGATGAAGTTATTAATACCTTACTAAATTCAGATCCAACCCCGGCACCACCTATAAATAATTACAACGATTCGGGCTACACCGACCCGGATGTCGCATTGGGACAAACCTGGGTAAATGCTCCTTACTCAGATGGTACAGTAAACGGTAAACGCATATTTTCTTTTAAATCCTGGTGGACGGGTTTAATGATTCATCAGCCCGCAACACTTCATGAGAAAATGGTGCTTTTTTGGCATAATCATTTTGCTACAGAGGCCGATACGGTAAATGATGCCCGGTATCTATATAAGCATAACGCCCTGTTGCGTACCCATGCCTTTGGAAATTTTAAGCAGTTGGTAAAAGAGGTTACCCTTGACCCCGCCATGTTGAAATACCTGAATGGAAACCAGAACAATAAAACCGCACCCGATGAAAATTATGCCCGGGAGCTACAGGAATTGTTTGTAATAGGGAAGGGGCCTGATTCTAAATATACCGAAGCCGATGTGAAAGAAGCGGCGAAGGTTCTAACCGGGTACGTTATAAGTGCTGCCCAAACAGCCACTTTTAATCCTTCAAGGCATGATGTAAGTAACAAGCAGTTTTCTGCTTTTTACAACAATACCATCATTGCGGGTAAAACCGGTAATAATGGTGCGCTCGAATTGGATGAACTGCTGGATATGTTGTTTAGGCAAGACGAAGCCGCCCTGTTTATATGCAGAAAGTTATACCGTTTTTTTGTCTATTATGAAATTGACGCGCAAACCGAAGCAAATGTCATCGTTCCGCTGGCTTCACTCTTCAGAAACGGAAACTACGAGATTAAACCGGTTCTAAAAGCCTTGTTTTCGAGTACCCATTTTTATGACTCGGTTAATAGAGGATGCCTTATTAAAAGTCCACTTGATTTAACCGTAGGCCTTTGCCGCGAATTTGAAATCAATTTCCCTGCTCTTAATGATTACACCAACCGGTATATTATGCTCGACTATATCAGGGCTCAGGCATCAAATATGCAGCAAAACCTGGCCGATCCACCCAATGTTGCAGGCTGGCCGGCTTATTACCAGGAACCACAATTTCATGAATTATGGATAAATTCCGACACGCTGCCAAAACGGAATCAGTTTACAGATCTTATGATAAACTCCGGGCATACCCGTAACGGCAAAACCATCATAATTGAGCCGGTTCGCTTTGTTGACGGGATGTCCAATCCATCTAATCCTAATACGCTGATTAATGAAGCTTTAATGCTGGTATACGCAATTGAGGTTTCTAAACAGGTTAAAGATTTTTTAAAAAGTATTCTATTATCCGGGCAGAGTTCTGATCATTACTGGACCGATGCATGGCTAAATTATAAAGCTAATATAAATGATGCCACCGCAAAAAATGTTGTTAGCACTCGACTGAAGGCAATGTTTCGATATCTTATGAATTTAGCCGAATATCAGCTGTCATGAAAAGGAGAGATTTTTTATCAAAGGCTGTTCCGGCAGGGGTTGTGCTTCCGGCATTAATTAACGGGTTTAGTTTTAAAGCATTTGCTACATCTCCATTAATGTCTGCAATGCTAAGCGCGCCTGTAGAAACCGATCATGTGCTGGTGTTGATTCAATTAAACGGTGGTAACGACGGTTTGAATATGGTTATACCATTCGACCAATATGATAATCTGGCGAATGCACGTGCAAATATTATTATCCCTAAAAATAAAATTCTTTCCCTTAACGGTGTTGGTACATCCGGGCTTCATCCTGCAATGGCAGGCTTACAAACGCTTTATAATGAGGAAAAGGTGCAGATAATACAATCTGTGGGTTACCCTCAGCCAAATTTTTCGCACTTTAGAGCTACCGACATTTGGCTAACTGCTTCTGATGCTACAACATACCTTAATTCTGGTTGGATGGGCAGGTATCTAGGTGAACAATATCCTAATTTCCCGGTAGGTTATCCCAATACTACAATGGCAGATCCGCTGGCCATTCAGATTGGCTCCTCTATATCGCCGGGTTTTCAAGGTCCGGCGGTAAATATGGGAATGGCAATTTCAGATCCGTCAAAATTCTATAATTTAATAAACGGAATACAGGATCCGGCACCCGCTACACGAGGCGGAAAAGAATTGACGTATATCCGCCAGGTATCTCAGCAAACTCAGCAATATGGCACGGTAATCAAAAATGCGGCTTCGGCTGTAAGCAGTCAGTTAGCTTATCCAACAGGTAATTCTTTAGCAGATCAGTTAAAAATTGTGGCCCGTTTAATTGCCGGAGGATTAAAAACCCGGGTTTATATGGTAAGTATTGGTGGCTTTGATACCCATTCTGCGCAGGTAATTGCCACGGCTACAGATACCGGTGCTCACGCAACCTTGCTAGGGAAAGTTTCTGATGCGGTTAAAGCTTTTATGGCCGATTTAACTCATTTAAAAGCATCTAAACGGGTTGTAGGAATGACATTTTCTGAATTCGGAAGACGTATAAAATCAAATTCAAGCGGTGGAACAGATCATGGTACAGCAGCGCCTATGTTTGTTTTTGGAGATGCCGTGAAAAAGGGGGTGTTAGGCACAAGTCCGATAATAAACGCTAATGTAACCGTTAATGAAAATGTTCCGATGCAGTACGATTTCCGGTCGGTTTATGCCTCTATTTTGAAAGAATGGTTTTGCGTTCCGGCTTCAACACTTGATAATGTATTGTTAAATAATTTCCAGAGTTTGCCTTTAATAAAAAATACTGCTTCATGTGTTTCATCAATTGACGAGTTAAACGCACAAGCCGGTACAAACTTAATTACCAATTATCCTAATCCTTTTCAATCATCAACCACCATAAGTTACCAAAGCAGTGGAGGACACACGCTGATCCAGGTTTTTGATGTCCAGGGGCATTTAGTAAAAACTGTAGTTGATAAAGATATCGCTGCGGGACAGCATAGAATTACTTTTGAAAATCAAGGGTATACGCCCGGTGTATTCTATGCCCGACTTCAGAACGGAGCCCTGCAGCAGGTAAGAACCATGATGTTGGCGCAATAACTCAATATCAATGCTTTGTCAAAATGAAAAAACCTTTAATTTAACCAGCCGTAAGAAGTTGGTATTCATACCGTAATGCTGTATTTTTGTAACTCATTAAAAAAACAAACAAACTATGTCATCAGTAGAGACAACTTACATTCCTTACAAAGTTAAGGACATCTCCCTTGCAGAATGGGGCCGCAAAGAAATCGGATTAGCAGAAGCAGAAATGCCGGGCTTAATGTCCCTTCGCGAAGAATTTGGCGCTTCTCAGCCATTAAAAGGTGCACGCATCGCAGGATGTTTGCACATGACTATCCAAACAGCGGTGTTGATTGAAACACTTGTTGCTTTGGGTGCAGAAGTTACCTGGTCGTCATGTAACATCTTTTCAACTCAAGACCATGCCGCTGCGGCAATTGCTGCTGCCGGTATCCAGGTTTACGCTTGGAAGGGTCTAAACGAAGAAGACTTTGACTGGTGTATCGAGCAAACGTTATTTTTCGGCGAAAGCCGCCAGCCACTAAACATGATTTTAGATGATGGCGGTGATTTAACTAACATGGTGTTCGACAGATATCCTGAGCTAATTGCGGCTATAAAAGGATTATCAGAAGAAACTACAACAGGAGTTCACCGTTTGTACGAGCGTATGAAAAACGGAACATTGCACTTACCTGCAATCAACGTAAACGATTCGGTTACAAAATCTAAATTCGATAACAAATACGGTTGCCGTGAGTCATTAGTAGACGCTATCCGTCGTGCTACCGACATTATGATGGCTGGTAAAGTTGCCGTTGTTTGCGGTTACGGAGATGTGGGTAAAGGTTCAGCAGAATCATTAAGCTCACAAGGTGTACGTGTTATCGTTACCGAAATCGACCCTATCTGTGCTCTACAGGCAGCTATGGAAGGTTACGAAGTGAAGAAATTCGCTACAGCAGTACTAGAAGCAGATATCATCGTTACTACAACCGGTAACTGCGATATCGTTCGCGGCGAGCACTTCAAAGCCATGAAAGATAAAGCCATCGTTTGTAACATCGGTCACTTCGATAACGAAATCGATATGGCTTGGTTAAACCAAAATTATGGTCATTCTAAAATTGAAATCAAACCTCAGGTAGATAAATACACTATCGACGGAAAAGATATCATTGTATTAGCCGAAGGTCGTTTGGTAAACCTTGGTTGCGCAACCGGTCACCCGTCATTTGTGATGTCTGCATCATTCACGAACCAAACTTTAGCTCAATTAGAACTTTGGAATAACCCTGGTAAATACGAAAACAAGGTTTATACGCTTCCTAAGTTTTTAGATGAAAAAGTTGCCCGTTTGCATCTTGCCAAAATTGGTGTTGAATTAGATGTATTGGATAAACATCAGGCTGATTATATCGGTGTTGATGTTCAAGGGCCGTTTAAATCAGAAGCTTACAGATACTAAAAGTTTCTTTGCCTCAATAGAAAAGCCATTCGTTTGTAAGCGAATGGCTTTTTTGTTGGGTTAACTTTTCAAAAGTTCTAAACTTTTGGAAAGTTAAAATTATAAATTGCGTTTTGCTTTTGGAAAGGTACTTGCGGTTTCATTGCAAGTGCAGCCCTGCTTTACACTGCAAATCCTCACCCGAAGAAAAATCGGGTTGCGGGTTTTTCGTTTCAATCAGGTTTATTTGGGGAGATTCTTGCTTCAGAACTTAATCCGAATGTGTTGTTTTTAATGTTGTCAATGGGTTTATTCCGTTGGTATAAAGTTTTTAAGCACGTATCCGCGTTCTTCATCTGCCATTCTTGTATCATAATCAAAATAAACATCAACAGGATATCCATAGGTAGTATCATACTTAATTCTGGATGTGGCCGGATTTCGGCCTAATGATTTTTCGATGAATTCAAAAAGTTCATTAATTGTTATGAGCCCGCTATTGTTTATTGCCACTGCCATTCCCTGATTGTTTTTAATTGTAGTAATAGAATTATTTACGATATTTAGGTCATGTTCCCCTCGAACTAAACAAAAACAACCTAACGATTCTGTCATGGTATAACTCTTTATTCCAGATGCTTTCCATTTTTGGTAATTCGAATTAAAATTTTCCAACTCTATACTACTCTCTTCCAGTTCTGGATTTTGTAAATCGTCTTTTTCGCAGCTACTTAAGAAAGATGCTAAGAAAATTAATATTAATGATAGACGGGTAAGTGTTTTCATAGTCTCGTTTATGGTATATAGGTATATACGTAGTCACAAGTCGAAATGCTACAAACTCATCCTTGAAATTTACAAAGCCTATTCTCCGGACTTTTGTTTTTTTATATTCTTCAAATTAAACTTCGGCTTATAGGCAGGCTTAGGTTTCTCATTCACACTTGCATCATCACTCCCACGTAAATCCAAATCATTATCCTGAATCTCCGGCTCAAGTGTCTTTTCATCAGTAGAAGAAGATATATTTCTTTCAATACTTGATTCTATAGGCGAGTCGGTCTGTATTTCAGGAAGCGAGTCAGGCATTACCTCCTGCTTAACTGGTTGGCTAGTCTGGTCTTCACCGGATGCCGGGTTTCCCGGGATATTTTTAAGCTTAAATTTAGGTTTGTAACCTGCCTTAATTGCTTCCTCCTGTTTTTCAGGATTTGTAATTGGTGTTTCAGAAATCGCGGGTTGCCCCGGGCGACTGTCTGCCCGATTTGCATCTGCCGAATTTTCAGATGAAGGCGGCTTAATATTTCTCGGTTTAAACCTGGGAGTTTTTGCAGGTAAAGCACTCGTAGGAGCCTCTTCCTTACTTTCTTCTACTTTAGTTTTTCCCAGCATATCCCCATCTGGCAGGTCTGCTGGTTTAGATGGAATATTCCTTGGTTTAAAAGCGGGTTTAGCAACAGGTCTTGCTCCAAACTGTTCTTCCCCATCTGGCTCGACCTTATTAATATTCGCACTTTTAAATCGCGGTGAAAACGCAGGTTTTTGCTCAATTGTAGGAGAGCTGAGCGGCTCAGCTTGCGATGCAATTGCCGTTTCAACTTGTGTTACAGATTTGGCTTGTTGCGGTAAATGATAAAGCCTGCGAAGTTTATTGAACCAGAACTTTTTGGTATGGTCGAAACTCTTCTCGCCCATAGCCACAAAATGGCTTTTGAATTCGGTATAAAGCAACGGTTCAGCTTTTTTAAGCTGAATCAGGTCTATTTTTTTCTTTGCAAAAAATTCCTCAAAAGTCATTAAAGCTTTTTCTCAATTCTTTCTAAACGGTCTACAATCTTTTCATTCACTTCAAGGAATTTTTCATTATAAAACTGTTGCTGTTTATTGAATGCTAATTGTTCCTTGTTAAATTCGGAGTGTTCTTTGTTTAACCCCAATTGTTCCCTGTTAAATAAAGATTGTTCTTTATTAAAAGCTGATTGCTCCTTGTTGAATTGCTGCTGATCTACAATGAATTGGCGCTGTTCAACATTAAACTCATGCTGCTGTTCGAATTGCTTTATGGAAATATCCATCAAGTTCGTCAGAATCTCTGTCTGCTGATCCTGCTTTCTTAACATTTCCGCAATAACAACTAATAAGTCCTTGTCTTTCATTGTAAATAAATAAGCCTCAATTTAAGAATTTGTTCAGACAAACCATTAATGTGTCAATCGTTACTCCACCTTACTCCGCCATATTATGATAAACCGCCTGCACATCATCGTCCTCTTCCAGCTTATCAATTAATTTAAACACATCCACAGCTTGCTCTTCGGTTACATCAGTATGAGAAAGCGCAATACGTTCTAGTTTAGCGCTCTTCATTTCAAAGTCTTTTTCTTCTAACGCTTTTTGCATTTTGCCAAAATCCT
>JANMZB010000448.1:0-1869 GCA_031382725.1 Sphingobacteriaceae bacterium
ATTCACCGTGCTCCTTTCGGATCGCTTGAACGCTTCGTGGCTGTACTTATTGAACATTGCGCCGGGAACTTCCCTTTATGGTTAACACCTGAGCAATTTATAGTACTTCCTATCTCGGAGAAGTATGAAGATTATGCAAAAAAAGTTTTAGAATCGTTGAATAATTCCGATATTCGCGGCTTGATTGACTTGCGTGACGAGAAGATTGGAAGAAAGATAAGAGACGCGGAAGTTAAGAAAATCCCTTATATGCTTATTATAGGTGAGAAGGAAATGACCGAAGGGCTTGTCTCGGTTCGGAAACACGGCGAAGGAGATATAGGCAGTATAAGTGCAGAAGACTTTAAGAATCAATTGATTACACAAATAACCGTATAATAAAACTTTTAATTTGGCATTAGGAAGACCGGGTTTTAACAAAGGGCCCCGCAGCCCCAGACCTCCCTTTAAAAAGAAAGAGGCAGAGCATAAAATTAACGAATTAATTACGGCTCAGCAGATACGCCTTGTTGGAGATAATGTTGAACAAGGGGTAATGTCATTAAGAGATGCTTTAGCAATTGCTGAAGAGCAGGAATTAGATTTAGTGGAGATATCTCCAAATGCAGTTCCTCCGGTTTGTAAAGTTGTTGATTATAACAAATTTATCTACGAGCAGAAGAAAAAGCTTAAGGAGATAAAGTCTAACGCGAAACAGACCGTTATTAAAGAGATTCGTTTCGGACCTAATACCAACGACCACGATTTTCAATTTAAACTAAAGCATGCTATTAGTTTTCTTGAAGCGGGTGAAAAGGTTAGAGCGTATGTTCATTTTAAAGGCCGGGCCATTGTTTATAAAGAACAAGGTGAAATTTTGCTTCTTAAATTTGCCCAGGCTTTAGAAGAAGTTGGTAAAGTAGAGCAGTTACCTAAGTTAGAAGGTAAGCGGATGTTCTTAGTAGTGGCTCCTAAGGGAGGTAAAAAATAAATAGAATGTGCAAATGAATTAATGTGCAGATATGCAGATGATTCACGCACTTAATAAAACACCAAACAACTCCCTCTCCTTCGAAGAGGGTTGGGGTGAGGCTAAATAAATCGTAAATAAATAGATCATGCCAAAAATGAAAACCAATTCCAGTGCTAAAAAGCGTTTTAAGCTTACTGGAACAGGTAAAATCAAGAGGAAAAATGCTTTCATGAGTCACATTTTAACTAAGATGTCGACTAAGCGCAAGCGTAACTTAAGTCAAACGAGTCTGGTTTCAGACGCAGACATGGGTAACGTTAAACGTATGCTTTGCATTGGTAAGTAACAATTAAATTTAACCCAGGCTTCCGGTATTAAGTTTCCTTAGATGGAGCACCGCCAGTCAAAATTACAACAACATGCCACGTTCGGTTAACGCAGTAGCGTCAAGAAGAAGAAGAAAAAAGATCTTAAAATTAGCCAGAGGCTATTACGGATCAAGAAGCAAAGTATTTACTATTGCTAAAAACACGGTTGAAAAAGGTTTGCAATATGCTTACCGCGATCGTAAGAATAAGAAAAGAGAATTCAGAGCTTTATGGATTCAGCGTATTAACGCAGGTGCACGTCACCACGGATTGTCTTACTCACAATTTATGGGCAAGTTAACTGCAAGCGGAATCGGTTTAAACCGTAAAGTATTAGCTGATCTTGCAATGAATGAACCAGCGGCTTTTAAAGCTATCGTTGAAGCTGTAAAATAGTTAGAGTTTAAGCAAAACAAAAGAGGCCGGATCATATGAAGTGACCCCAAAATCTTGGACAAATTTAATTTAAAATTTTTAAGCGACAAGAGCTCGGTACTGTACTGGGCTCTTACCGTTTAATTTTAGTTTTATTCTTCTATTGTTATAGTA
>JANMZB010000447.1:0-3993 GCA_031382725.1 Sphingobacteriaceae bacterium
AAAAAGTGCTCTCGATAGGGGAGAAATTAAAGCCGGTACTAAATTAATTGAGGCAACCAGCGGTAATACCGGAATTGCTCTTGCAATGATTGCCCGCCTTTTCGATTTGGAGATTGAATTGGTTATGCCTTCGAACTCTACACGTGAGCGGACCTTGACCATGGAAGCCTACGGAGCAAAGGTTACCTTACTTGAGAATATCGAAGCCTGCCGCGATTATGCTGAAGAAAGAGGAGCCTCCGGCGATTACTTCTTGCTAGACCAGTTTGCCAATCCGGATAATTATCTTGCTCATTATAAAACCACAGGTCCCGAAATATGGAATGCTACCGATAAAGAAATAACTCACTTTGTTAGCGCGATGGGCACCACAGGTACTATTATGGGAACGTCAATGTTTCTTAAAGAGCAGCGTCCGGATATCCAAATAATCGGATGCCAGCCTACCGAAGAATCTTCAATTCCGGGAATCAGGCGTTGGCCGGAAGCATATCTTCCAAAAATATTTGATGCATCGAGAGTTGACCGGGTGATTGATATTTCTCAGGCTGATGCAACCGCGATGACACGAAAGCTTGCCAACACCGAGGGCATTTTAGCAGGAATGAGCAGCGGTGGTGCTGCGTACGCCGCCATTAAACTGGCCGCAGAATTGGAAAAAGGTGTCATTGTTTTCATTGCCTGTGACAGGGGAGACCGTTATTTAAGCAGCGATTTATTCGCTTAGGCGATAAAATTCTAAACAAAAGATCCCGCAAATTCCTTATATCATTATGAAATTAATCTCATCTATTGGAGGCGGACTCGCAGGTGCTTGTGCCCTCACTTTGCTGCATGAAATTGTAAAAAGAATGGATTCTGATGCTCCAAGAATGGATTTGATGGGCATGCAAGCGGTAAAGAAGGGGATTAGAAAAGCGGATCAGCCGATGCCGGACGATAAAAATGTTTATCAGATAGCAATGGTTGGCGATTTGATAACAAACACCATTTATTATGGCTTGGGCGTTGCCGGAAAGAGAAAATATATCTGGCCAAAGGGTGCGTTGATGGGATTGACCGCTGGACTAGGCGCGGTTTTTCTACCGAAATCGCTGGGGCTTAATCCTGCTTACAGCAGCAGAACTTTAAAAACAAAAGCATTTACAACAGGACTTTATTTAATTGGTGGATTAGTCGCTTCCGCCGTAGCAAAGAAAATTGAGAATAAGGACAGAAAATTAGTAAAGAACAAGCCATTTGACTTGATAAAATAAAAATAATTGTGCCTTTTAGATTTGGAAGAATTAACTAAGTGAAGCCTCACCAAAGAGACTTATATATTCTTCGTCTTCAACTATAGGGGCTGTCAAAATTGAGTGAGTAATCCACATTGCATCTAATACAAGTAGGACTAAAATTGTTGTGAGAAACATAACCTGAGCGTTTATGTAATTAACGACAATTTTATTTAAAATTTATTTGCATTTTTTATTTTTTCAATTTTTATACGGTTAAATCATATTAATTGAAATATTTTATGCTTTTTGTATAATTATTTGTTGATTTAATAATAGTAAGTTTATAAACGTGTAATAATAATTTTACATAGATGGATGTTTAAACATCTTTGCTAAGTTATCAAATGACTAAATCGGCGTATTTTTGAAAACTCTTGTAAAAGTTTGAATTTTTGATTTTGAAAGCCGAAAATTTGGATGGTAAACTGGCCACGAGATCCGAAGATCTTTAATTAATTAAATAAGTGTACCCAGAGGGATTCGAACCCACATCAGCAGAACCGGAATCTGCAATTCTATCCATTGAACTATGGGTACAATTTTCACAAAGATATAAAAAGGATGTATCGCAGTTGAACTAATTCTATCTTAAATTTCTCATTCGCTGCTGCTATTACGGCAAATTATCGCCCATCTGTTAGGATTGTGCCGAATGTTACGTGAGGGATAGAAGCGGAAAGCCCACAGCCATGAGGCACGAATGGCGAGGACTTATAGCGTATAGCCCGACCCAAAGGGGCACGCCCAAAGATCATTTAAGAATAACTTTACGCCAGAACTTATTGAGCGGAATTTATGTTTCTGATAAATGAATAACGAAGAAGTTTCAAAAATCTATTCCGGAGCAAGCGGACTGGTGCTTCCTGTTAAAAATAAGCTTTCATATCCACCAGATTTTCAGGATAAAAGTCGACTGGAGTATTACTCATCACTGTTTAATAGCATAGAGATCAATAGTTCATTTTACAAATTACCTATAGCATCAACCATTGCAAAATGGTCTGCGTGTGTGCCTGGTTATTTTAAATTTACTTTTAAGCTTTGGCGCGATATTACACACAATAAAGGTCTGGTATTTAATCAGGATGATGTTTTCAGGTTTTTAGAACGCATAGCTGCGAACAAGAATAAAGGCTGCTTACTTGTTCAGTTTCCCCCAAGTCTAACTATTTCCGCTGCTGCTCAATTTGAAAACTTGCTAGCTATTATCAAAGAAGCAAACATCAACCAGGAGTTGAAAGTAGCGGTAGAATTTCGCAATAAGTCTTGGTATGAAGATGACATTTTTCAGCTAGTTGAGGAATATAGTTCGTCAATTGTTCTGCATGATATTCCTGCTTCCGCCACTCCATTGCCAAACGAAGTTTCCGATTTCGTATATCTAAGATTTCATGGACCAAACAGAGGCTACCGGGGTAGTTATCCCGATGATTTTCTGTATGAATATGCACAATATATTAAAGAATGGAGCGATTCGGGAAAGTCGGTTTATGTCTATTTTAACAATACGATGGGCGATGCAGTTCATAACCTTATTACACTCAACAAATTTCTTGCGGAAGCTTAATTCAACTCAAAGAAATATCTTCATAATATTACCTTTGCGCCGTGCAGGTTCTTGCCCTTAAATTAATTTTAACACCACTTATTACCGGCTTAGCTGCCTGGGCTGGCAGGCGATACGGACATACCGTAAGCGGTTTATTAATCGGTTTACCTTTAAATGCAGGCCCGATCGCTTTATTTCTCGCCTTAGAACATGGTAATCATTTTGCCAGTATGTCGGCTAAAGGGATTTTGCTTGGAGCAATATCCCTTGGATTATTTTCTACGGTGTACGCAGCACTTTCGGGAAAATATCATTGGGCAATTTGTGTTGCAGGGGGCTGGTTTGCTTACCTTGCAGCAACCTTTTTATTAAACCAGTTTAGCTTTTCCATCTTCGGGGCGTTCGCACTAACAATCATATCTCTGGCTGGCTTACTAGCTTTTTTTCCGGTTTATAAAGTAGAGAATTTAAAGATTTTTCCGCCCCGGTGGGATATACCATTGCGGATGATAATGGCTACATTATTTATCCTGGCACTTACCTATGTTTCGAGTGATCTGGGCCCAAACCTGAGTGGTTTGCTAAGCACCTTCCCGATATTCGGAACCATTTTCTCAACCAGCACACACTATTTTTACGGCTCAGATGCTTGCAGGCGATTGCTTAAGGGAGTTATTTTAAGCTTGTTCTCTTTATCGGTGTTCTTCGTATTTATCTCGGTTTATATCGAGCGTTTAGGGATTGGTTACACTTTCCTTTTCGCTTCATTAATCTGCCTGATTCTTCAGGCGGGATTGTTATACCTTCGACGGAAATTTAGAAAATCGTAAGGATTATACATTAAACCTGAAGTGCATAATATCGCCGTCTTCAACTACGTAAGTTTTTCCTTCAACACTAAGTTTGCCATTCTCCTTGCATGCAGCTTCCGAACCCAGCTTCACAAAATCTTCATACTTAATTACTTCAGCACGGATAAATCCTTTTTCGAAGTCAGAGTGAATAACGCCGGCCGCCTGTGGTGCGGTAAAGCCTTTGGTAATGGTCCAGCCGCGTACTTCCTGTACACCGGCAGTAAAATAAGTGTAAAGGTCGAGTAAGTGATAAGCTGAGCGAATTAATCGGCTTACACCGGATTCGGTTAAACCCAGATCAGTTAAGAAC
>JANMZB010000492.1:0-1198 GCA_031382725.1 Sphingobacteriaceae bacterium
ATAAAAAATTTCTGCAAAGTTCTGGTTTAACTGCATCAGCAGAAGACTTTGCAGGCCATTTAGCGTCGGTAGGACCACTTGTTGAGATGACTTCAGGATTCACCCCTTTTCTTTGGCGCTGTCCAATGTTCCTGTTATTCAGAGTATCAGAGTGATACCCCGATGCGATCAGCGAATCACGAGAGCAGCGAGAGCGAAAACAACAGAACGACTATTACTATCTGAGAGCTGGATGTTGAGAGCCTTTGTAGTTGAAGCAAATAGAACAACGAATAATGATAGAAACACAGTCACCTTAATCAGCAATAAACCAGCTTGTTAAGGCCACGATCAATTGCTAATGAATACGAGGAAGGCTGTTATTGCTGCTGTTAACATGCAAGTTCTATAATTGTGAGGATTTTACTCCGATTACTCTACTACTAAAATCCGCTGAGCTAATACCAGTCATGGCTTCCACTGGTCGATTCCCAGTCATGAGTCACGAGTCACGAAAGTCAAACCAGTCCTACGATACCAATTTTATCACACCAGACGGCACTCCGCTGTCATCAGCCTCAACGTTACTCCAAGATCCTCGCTCCCCTTACCATCGTAGAATTTCTCTAAATGAGAAACGACATCCTTATCAAGTGCACATTTTCTGCCACCACCAATGAACCGACTAACGCTGTTATCCTTTTTAAACCGTTTAGCCTTATCTCCTTCCCCGGTTGTATCATGAGATAGTGCCGGAGCACAGTTCTCATCAAACTTGCGTTTCCAGATACGGATCTGGTTAGCTTGTACAGTAAATTTATGTGCTGTGGCACGTAAATTTCTAGGAATGGCGTACGCTTCAGCGACGATCGCCTTTTTAATTTCAAGAGTGTACGAGTTTCGCGTACATTCTACAGATGAAATATTGGCAGTATCCATCGTAAAACTGTATATAGATGTGTATACAAAAATTATTTTTTAAAGTTTTTAGGTACGAGTCTATATTTTGTGAGCAAAATAATCTCATACAATAGAATGTACACACTTGGTAACAAAGACATGGTTGTAACTTTACAACCATGTACATTCATAAAAAAAGAAGAACATATTATTGATCAGCGCGACAAGGAGGTTTTAGTAGTACCGATTTCAATTGTCTACGGCGCGCCACACAATTTTTCCACGGAATACTACACTCGTCTTAAGTACCAAATGTGGA
>JANMZB010000506.1:0-4005 GCA_031382725.1 Sphingobacteriaceae bacterium
GCTTTAGGCGATGGAGGATCTATATTGTATTCTGATTCGGAATTGGCTAGGTCACTTAGGCAGTTACTCAAATATGGTTCGGAAAGGAAATATTATAACAATGATATAGGCTATAATTCGAGGTTAGAAGAATTACAAGCCGCTTTTCTGAGAATCAAATTGGAGTATTTAGAGACCATTACGAGTCATAAAAGAAAACTTGCATCTTTATATCTTGAAAATTTAAAAGAAGATTTTATAAAACCGGTAATTAATGAAGATCATTTTGATGTGTATCATATATTTAATATTAGGCATGAAAAGAGGGATGATTTAAAGGCATATCTCTTAAATAATCAAATCTTATCAGAAATCCATTACCCTGTTGCGCCACACCATCAACAAGCTTTAAGGAATATTTTTAAGGAAAAGAGAACTTTTCCTATTTCAGAAGAAATACATAATACGACACTCAGTTTGCCATGCTCCGTCTGTCATACTGAAAATGAAATTTGTCATATTGTTAAAGTTCTAAATAATTTTTAAAAATAAGATTATAGGGGCTTTTGATGTGAGCTCGCTCGGTTTGATAGGTTAAATGAAGTAAGTAATCCTAAGACTCTATATAGCTTCAGAGTGCATATCCAAAGAAGCCAATTACTCGTTAGTCGTCCCTTAGAAAGTCTATATAAGCATCATTATTCAAAAAGCAATGATATAAACATCTTGAGCAATGTTCGGTTGTTTTTATACATTCAACACCGGAGTGTATCTGCCTACCTGTAGAATGTAATATTATTATTATTATTATTATTATTTATAAATTATTATTACTATTCTTGATAATAACTACTTATCATGGCATCACGTACTAAATAAGAGTTATTTTCTAGAGTAATTCATACCTAAGTATTCAATGTGACTACATTTAGCGGAGCTATGTAGCCTAGATTCATTCACTTATCATAATTCCTTGTTTAAACTATAAGGAAACCACTGTCAGTGGTATGTTCTTTACACGTACACTTGTTACGAAAAAAAAGATAAAGAGGCTTGTAGTATAAGGAAATAATTGTTTCCTCCGCTTAAAAGTTCTATACGGCAATGGAGTGACCGAAAGAAAATCATTGAAGCTCCATCTTTCTAACTCATATTTGTTAATACCTTCACAAAGAATAGATATGAAGTTCTTAATGTGTATGGTTTTAGGACTTTGTAATGTACAGTCAGCATTTTGAGCGTTGTTTTATCGAGTGGGTATCTGAACTGATCAAAGTTACTAAAGTAAAGGTATCGTAAACCTGATGTAAAAACCATACGGTAAGCCAAAAAGCATTGGAAAAAGCCACGGTTTGCATGGTCAGTTGCCTGGGACAACAGAACAAATTTAGTTTGGGGTAAGTAAAGGTTACCGATAACAGTATAGTAGATACCCGTACAAATGTTTTGAGCAGATATGTTATGTTGGGTTTTAGAATGAATCTTCAAAAATGGAACGGAACACCCTCTAAAAATGGAGTGCCTTTGAAGCGCAGAGCCGATGGTAGTTTTATACAACCAGACAATTAATGAAATGAAAAATACTTGCAAATCAATAACACTTCTTTTATTTGAGATTGCTTTACTAGAGCTTTAAGATCTGTCCTTTAAATATATAATTAACATTACTAAAATGAAACTGAGAAAAGAAACAATAATTACGATGATATGCATGTTTATCGTAGGTAAAACAACAGCACAAATTCCTACTGATAATCCTTATAGAACAAGATATCATATTGAACATTGGTCAGATAGCTTACCGTGGAAGAGAGTAATCAATGCCACCTTAACCAAGGGACTAATAGATATGCATGGAAAAGTAGATTCTCTACAATTGGATAATACCTTAAAAGAAATTTCTCTCGTTGGCGGAGTTTTATATTTCCCTGCGGGTATATATTATTTTGCTTCCGACCTCAAATTATATGACGGAGTTATTATTAGGGGGGCTAATCCTAGTATTACCGATGCAAAACACTCAGATTATAGTCCCGCTACGAAGTTTGTATTTCCTAAATATGCGTATTCAGATCAAGGAAATGGTACCCCAAATTCTTCAGCTTTTAAAAGAATATTTGTTGGTGATAACCAAACTTCAAATTCGGGTATAGTAAATGTAGATGTTAATAGAGCAATGATCAACTTTTCTACTGGAGAATGCGACAATATATTTGTGTATGGTGTAAGGTCGAATAATGCAGCCACAGTTTCTAGGCAACCTATGGTTGGCGAAAAGCGAGCATGGCAACGTTTACCTGGTGGCGAAGAGAATATCGATATAACGACTCTTAGGAACGCCTTAGTTGCTAATTGTCGAATAAATGATGCAATAACAGATGATTTTGATATGCCAAACTTCACTACTAATGATGGAGATGTTTTAACTATTAAATTTGAATATGGCAATCATAGTGGTATTAAAATGGTTGAAAAAAACATCGATGAAATAAATAAAATAGAAATTCTAGATTGTTACATTGCGTCTGGGAAAAAAAATAAAATTTATATGATTGGTACCCATATAATTACCCGGGGTAATGAGAAAATAGACTTACCTATTCAAGATTTAACTGACTGGCAGCATATTTATTCAAAACCATTTCAAAATCTGGTCCAACAAAGTTTTGAAAAGAGAATTTTTTTTAACGATAAAGGTGATTCATTGCATTATCGACTCTTAATGCCTAAAAACTATGATAATAAGAAAAAATATCCATTAGTTTTATTTTTTCACGGTATAGATCAGACAGGGCTTCAAAATAATCCCGTGTCGCATTTTGTTCACATTTTTGTACAACCAGATATGTATAATAATAAGCCTTGTTTTGTTTTAGTTCCACATCTTGATACAGATCAAAAATGGTATTATAATACGGAGATTAAGTCAAAAACTTCTTATATTTCTATCCAGAATTGTGTTGATCTGGTGAAGAAGGTGAAAATGGAATTTTCAATTAATGAAGATAACATGTATATAGCAGGGCTATCCTCTGGAGGCGGGCCCGCGTCTATGATACTAGCTGATTACCCTGGATTGTTCAATAAGGTCATTTTAATGTCTACACTTTTGCCTTTGTCAAAAGATCTAATTAAGAAATTAAGGAATATAGACTTTACAATTACAGCAGGAAAATTCGATCCTATAATTCCTATTCCCTATACGAGACTATTTGTTAATCGCTTGCAAGAAGGAAAAGTCAAGGTTAAGTATTATGAATATGACACGGGGCACTTGAGTTGGCTAAACGTGGTTGAGGATCCGAGGTTCATTAAGAGCCTTTTCGAAAACTAACTGTTAGGGGGAAATATATTAGGCAACAAGTACTTGAAGCTGAAAGAATACCTTGTTTAAATACAGAAACCTTATGAGAGTTTTCTAATTAGCCAGTTAGTGGGGTATGATATTGATGTCATCGCTTTTCTTTGTGTCAGAAGACTTAAAAAAGGAATTAGCAGGAGTTTTTACTATTTCAACAGGAAGATTAGATTCAACTATTCCTATTGCTTACATGAGACGATTAGTTAAGCAATTGGAAAATGCAAAAGCTAAAGTCAATTATTATGAGTACGAAGAAGTGGGTCATTGATCGTGGTTAAATCTATGTAATGATCAAAGGTTCTAAAGAACATTTTTAAAAGGTAAGAAAATCAGCTTTTATGCGAAAAAAGTATAATCTCAAATATAATACGGTGCCTTATTATATTTGAGTAGGTATAAATTAATTAGCAACTTAGATGTTTACTCATGTTCAATATATTGCAGAAAAATTATGGGGAGAAAATAATTGCAAGTAAGGAAGGCCAAATATTTAGTCAAGAATAGCCGCACAGGCCTGAAGCAGAAATATTATAGTACTCATAAAAGGATTATATTCCTTGATTATGATGGCACATTGGTCGGCTTCAAGAACGAAATCAATATGGCCTCTCCTGACGATGATTTGTATAATCTTCTCAAGAAATTATCTGAAGACCCAGCAAATC
>JANMZB010000514.1:0-1778 GCA_031382725.1 Sphingobacteriaceae bacterium
GAGGTTGTCTCAAAAAGGCAGCCTCTTTGTATATCAAAAAAGCTCTTTTTAAAGGGCTTTTTGATATAAATATTTGTCATATATTATTGATTTTCATATATTTAAGTGTAAATCAGTAGCAAATATGGTGAAAAAAATGCCTTCTTTTAAGCCTTACCACCAGCATCAGATGATGATGCTTCCCCCCTCATTAGAAGAATTAGTTCCAGTCGGACATCCGGTAAGAGTAGTTAATGAGGTGATAAATAAGGTCAATATAGAACCTTTGATTTCCGCTTATCAGCATAAAGGAACATCCAGCTATCATCCCCAGATGCTGCTTAAAGTTTTGGTATATGGGTACGTAAGCAATGTCTATTCCTCCCGTAAGCTTGAAGCAGCCTGCAAGGAAAGCGTTTACTTTATGTGGTTAACAGCCATGAATTACCCCGACCATCATACCATAAACCGCTTTCGTGGAGTAAGGTTAAAAGATGCACTGCGTAAGGTATTCGAAGAAGTGGTTTCTTTACTTGCATCAGAGGGCCTGCTTAGTATTGAAGAAGTGTATACCGATGGCACCAAGATAGAGGCTAGTGCTAATAAATATACTTTCGTGTGGAAGAAATCTATTGCCACCAATAAGGAGAAGATGAAAAAGCAGTTGGAGCAAATCTGGCAGTACGCCCAGTCGGTAAGTGCTGCTGAAGATACCATTCCTGAGCCTCCTGACTTTACCACTATTGACTCGGAAAAGGTTCAGGCTGCGGTAAACAAACTCAATGATGCTCTTGGAGAGAAAAAGGATATCGATAAAAAGGTAAAGGCTAAACTGAAATACATCACTAAAAACTTCCCCAAGAATATTGAAAAGTACCAGGCGCAGGAAGCTGTGTTAGGAGAGCGTAACAGTTATAGTAAAACAGATACAGATGCTACCTTCATGCGCATGAAGGAGGATCACATGAAAAACGGACAACTAAAGCCGGGTTATAATGTGCAGATCTCTACCTCTAACCAGTTTATCGTTAATTATACCATTCATCCTAATCCTACCGATACCACCACATTGGCTGCTCATCTGGCCCAGCATCAGAAAAGCTTTGGCTCTGCCCTTAAAACCATTACCGCTGATGCCGGCTACGGCTCCGAAGAAAACTACACCTTGCTGGAAGGAGAAAAAATAACCGCTTTTGTCAAGTATGGAATGTTTGATAAAGAGCAAAATGGAAACCACAACAGTAAGCATCCTTTTAGCGCAGATAAACTATTTCACAACCCGGAAAATGACACCTACATCTGCCCCATAGGACAGTCGATGCAATACATCGGAGATAGCAAAAGAAAAACCAGTACTGGCTTTCAACAAACTTACAGAAGATACCAAGCTAAGAACTGTCATACCTGCCCGCTAAATGGTGCTTGTCATAAAGCTAAAGGAAATAGAATCATCGAAATTAATGTTAATCTAAACAGGCTAAAGCATCAGGCTCATCAGTTACTCACCAGCGAAGAAGGAATAGTGCATCGAAAGAAACGAGGTGTGGATGTCGAACCGGTCTTTGGAAACATCAAGCACAATCATGGCTTTAAACGATTCATGCTTCGGGGTAAGGAAAAAGTCGCAATCGAATGGGGTTTACTGTCAATTGCACAAAATATCAGAAAAAAAGCCGCTTAAAAGCGCGGATAAGCTCCGCTTTTTTAAAATAGCGTGGCCAGAACCGAACTAAAAAATAATCACCAGGGATACTGGCTATATAACAAAAAAAAAGAGGACGCCTTTTTGAGACGCCCTC
>JANMZB010000537.1:0-1182 GCA_031382725.1 Sphingobacteriaceae bacterium
TACTAGGTATATGTTAAAAGATGTAACATTCCATTACCGGTATTATAATTACCGATATTTTAATGTACCAGTCTGTACCCTATAAACTGCCTCGTTGAGCAAAATTCATGTACCTCAGTAACTGCCTCATTCGCGTAGAGATTATGTACGTCACGTAGTGAACAACACTTGAACAATCAGCCGGGCAGTCAAAAAACTAAAATAAGAATAACTAGTGGAAAAATTACTATATAAAAATTGCCTTGATATTTTTTTCACCTCACAAAATCTCACTCTCATCATTCTTCTCCTTTCTCAATCCAATCCGATGAATTTTCTTTCACAATTTCTGAAAAGTACAAGTACTTTAATAAAATTGTGAAAGTAACTGTACTTTTACAAAACAACATATAGTATCAACTAAACAATCAACCAATACAAGAATGTACTTTTACAAAACAAAATATAATATCAACTAAACAATCAACCAATGAAAGAAATGCAATAGTGTCAAGCAATGCCTACGAAGACGCAATGGCCGTAGCCCGACATGGCAGGTTGCCATGTCGTATTCACTATATTTTGTTATTTCTATTTTTTTGTTCTTGTTGTCGTTACTAATTATCAATGCCATCAATCAACCATTCAATGTTCTCGTTCAAAGCTACTTCTTCTTCTTCGTCTTCGTCCTCTGTTTCTGAATCATCCTCATCCTCAACATCCTCATCACTCTCCTCATCTTCGAATCCAATAAATGGTATCACTGGTAACGTCACCGGCAAAGTTCCCTTTCGCTCAAGTGCCTGCTTCTTCATGTGAGGGGTTGCATAAACATTTGTTCCATCGTTCTGAAGCACCAAATTGAAATTCATTAATAGGCTCAAAAATCCACGGTTTAACGAAATAGGATCATACATTGCAAAAGCATTATCCACGCCAGCAATCAATGAGTCAATGTTCCTTCCACCACCACCAAGCTTGTAATACAGCGTCTGAATTGACCGAAAAAAAGTCAGATCGCATACGTTCATATCGGGGGACTGAGCCGGCTGAAGACACAATCTACAATCAATCTTTAACTCCCTGCACCGTAAGTCAAAGGCAGTCATATTAATCCGATGTGGGGACGCGTTATCGTGTTGTATCCAAATCGTTCTTGCACGCATATCAGCCGGACACTTCCTTGCAATATCTGGTAGCAAC
>JANMZB010000557.1:0-12696 GCA_031382725.1 Sphingobacteriaceae bacterium
ATCGCTCACCGCCGAAAGCTAACCTATGCCACTGACCTGTATCATTGTTGACGACGAGCAGCACGCCATTGACGTGTTGCGCCACTACCTCGGCCAGACGGCCTCCCTGCAACTGGTGCTGGCCACTACCAACCCTCTGGAAGCCCTCGATTTCCTGCGCGAGCGCAAGGCCCGGGGACTCAGGGTCGATGTCGTGTTTCTGGACATTCACATGCCGCCGTTGTCGGGCCTGGAGTTTTTGCAGATTGTGGGTGCCTCGTGCCGCTTCATCCTCACCACCGCCTTCTCCGACTACGCCCTGGCGGGTTTTGAGCACCAGGTGGTGGATTACCTGCTCAAACCCATTGCCTTCGAGCGGTTCCTGAAAGCCGTGCAGCGCCTCCACGACCTCACCCAGAAGGCAGCCGAAGCCAAAGCGGCCCCCGCCGGACCGGCCGTGGCGGATTTTCTGCTGGTGAAAACCGAAAGCAAGGGCAAGCTCATCAAAATCAACATCGGCGACATTCTGTACGTGGAGGGCTTGAAGAACTACGTATCCATCTACACCCGCACCGAGCGAATCGTCACCCTGCTCACGCTCAAAGACCTTTCCGGCCAACTGCCGCCCGGACTGTTCTTCCGGGTGCACAAATCCTACCTGGTGGCCGTAGATCGCGTCCACACCATTGATGGGAACCAGGTCTTCCTCCAATCTACCCAGCCCAAGCCCGTCTCCATCCCATTAGGTGCCACCTACCGCGACGCCTTTCTTACCTTCCTGGAAAGCCACCGGCGGAATAAGTAGGTGAATAATTCACACGCGTTCGTCGCGGGAATCCGGGAGTTGGTGTAACGTTTTTGGCTGAGGGTATACCATTGTACATCTTTAAGTAAGCAAGTTCACCGGACGCGTCCGCTGACTTGTCTTTCTGCCCCTGCCCACGACGGGCGCGGGTGTATTCATCCTACAAACCCTTATCCCATGAAAAAGTGGAAACCAACCATGTTCCAAACCCTGGCCCTTTATGCGATTGATGAACCGGATGACAGGGACGGCAATCCGGCCCCCCATCCGCTCTCTGACCCGCCCGTGCCTTCGGAGCCGCCCCGCTTTCCCACGACGCCCCCGGACCCCCACCTACAGGCGATTCGCAAGCTGAGTACCCGCGAGCGCGAGGTTTTACTGCACCTGGCTCAGTACAAAACGATGAACCAGATTGCCGCGTGTCTCTTCATCAGCCCCACCACGGTCAACAACCACAAGGCGCGGATGAGCGAGAAGCTCAACCTGAAGGGACGCCACCGGCTGCTGCGCTTTGCTCAGTCGGTGCAGCACCTGTTGTAGCCGAAAATGGGTAGAAATCTATCCTTGTTCCCGCCCACCCGGTAACTTTGAATTATACCAGCGGATGCCGGACGGCCCCACTGGTTGGGCGATGCCCGGTTCGGCATCCCCACCGGCGGGCCGTCCGCAAGCGGATGCTATATTATTGGCATCGAACTGCTAGTTTAACGTTGGTTTCAAGCGTTTGAGTTAAGGTATCATAGCGTAGAACCGTAGCTCATAGACTGACACCTTACTTAAAAAGTCCAGGGCCGTTAAGGGTTGCTTACTGTCAAAGGTCAGGTGTACGCCATTGGTTTTTGTATACAATGACTCAGTCATCAATGGCCGGTTGTTCATCCTCTACTAATTAGCCGGGAAATGGGCTTCATCAAAGAGCCGGCTTAATTTTGAATAATCAATTTGCAACGGTAATAGTGTTCGTCTTCCCGGATGTGGAGTTGGTGCTTGTCGCCGTAAGCCAGTTCCAGCCGTCTCTGGACATTCTGATTACCAATGTAGGTGGAAGCCGTCGATTGACTACGGCTTTTTCGATTTTGGATGTAAAAAGTAATTTGCTCATTTGCAATGGATAGATGAATCAAGAGTGGGTCAGCCTCCTGGGTCAGGTTACCGTGTTTGAAGGCATTTTCGACAAAGGAGAGCAGCACCAAAGGCAAGATGCGTGCTGGTGCCGGGTCACCTTCCACCTCCATGGCTACGTGGAGCGTATGGCTAAAACGGGCTTGGTGTAAGTTAATCAACTGGCGCAAGTGATCAATTTCTTCTTGAAGCGGAACGCGGCTGTCAGTACTTTCTTTCAAGGCGTAGCGCATAATATCGGATAGATTGAGTATTCCATCGGCCAATTCTTCTGATACAGGAATAGCTTTGGCATACAAATAATTGAGCGTATTGTACAGGAAATGCGGATTGAATTGCACTTTTAAGAAAGCCAGTTCTGTCCGCAGTGCTTCTTTTTCAATCAAGAATTCCTGTTCTTTGGCTAGACGTTTTTCTTCTTCCAAAATGCGTTTTTCTCGCTCGCGTTCTAATTCAATGCGAGAACTGCTTTGGATAGCTGCTTCAATATTATACACTACTGAAGGAACAATATTAAGTATATCATGACTAAGCCCACTAAAAAAATAAGCTGTTAAAAAAGCTACAATAATAAAAATTATCCAAACATTAAAATACCTGGTTATTTTTGGAGGATTAAGCCGATTTCTTGTTAACTCTACTTTTCTTTTAAGTGCCCAATCCTGCTTATTTTCTAAAGCTAATTTATATCTGCTTACTTCCACGGGTGTCAAATAATGATATTGATAATCCCATCCTAGACTAGAAACATCATAAATTAAAAACAGCTACAACCACGAGAAACCAAATAAGTGCAATTTTCCTTCCAATTATAACAACAGCCAAAATAATAAGCGAATGAGCTAGGGCAAAATCAGTTAAAATAGCGTCGTTAGAAGGATTTCCAAAACCAATTATATTGCAGAAGCTCATTATCATAATGGATACAAGGCTAGCCCAGCCGATAACAAAATCCGTTTTTTCTCTATTGTGAATTAGCCTGCCCCAAAGCCATTGCGGAATTATGGATTTATTATTCTTTAAAACTGTGAAATTGTATAAAGCCGAAAAGAAATTTATCAAAGCTACTGGCCCATAAACGAAATAGAGACCCGGATGTGGAACAAAATACCCCGTAGAGACTTTTTCGGATGATAGAAAAATAGGTACTAAAACAATATATGCTATATTAATAAAAATAAGCAGTCTACGCCTAGCAGTACCTAGTGGTATAATTAATTGATGTTTTGAACTTTGTAATAGCTCCTGAATAGACACTGTAATTAAATTATAATATTAACTGATAATAATTGAACCCATACTTTTCCAGAGCGCATTTTTAAACTGTCGCAATTGGAGTTTTATAATTATAAGTAGAGAAGTAAATCGCCTCTCTGCGACTGGTTGGCACCGCATAGTTAAGGTAGCTAGCACTAGATTTCAAATTAAATATTACTACCATTTTGGGAAGTACTTACGCACCGCAATGACAAGTATTTATGTATAATCAAAAGAAGAAGTATAAATAGGTTGTGACTCGTGGGCTTTAATATTAATCGCATCAAAACCATTCGCTTGAATCATTACAAGCGTAGATATATTTGATTTTAAGGAATTCATAATGCCTAGCTTTCCAGAGTCTTTTAATAGCTTGCAAATAGAAGCCTTTTCATCTAATACTATGAGTGCTGATGTATATTGAAAATGGGCAATTACACTTTCAAGCAGTTTGAACAAATCAGCTTCTCTTCCTGCTTTGAAATAGAGTGCTTCCAAAGCTACAAACTGATATTTGTTAGGGTTGATCAACCTTTTCACAATGGGTATTTTAGGAACTATCTTTATAATTATTTTCCCACTTAGCCCTGGTAGATCTATAATGCGCCACTCGATTGGATTTGCCTGTACGCCAGCAATAATTTCTCCCTGATCCTTTAAGATGAAATAATTTTGCTCATAGTATACTTGCTCAAAGTTCACGAGACAATAATCCTTGTAGGCTTCTTCTAACAGGCCAAGCATATGAATTAACTCACTGCTATTAAGACGTTGAAAGCGTTTGTCCTTCTTAGGATACAAACGGCTAAAGATGACTGTGTCTAGTTTACCGATACTTAAAAATCCTTCGTTCTCTGAAATCTTCAGAGAACGCTGGTTATGCTCTTCTATATAGGAGTACAGTAAGTACGGTTGTTTATTTACCTTTTCCATATATTCTACAGCTTTTCTTTTTAGTAGCTGACCGTATCCTTTACCCATGTATTGGGGATGAATAGTTAAATACCTTCCATAGTAGCTCTTCATTTTCCCTATTTTTATGTTTACCACTCGCCCGGATAAGCAGTAAGCACCAGCAAGGTTTTCATTCACCCACAAATTAAAAAAATAAGGGTCAGCAATATGAAGGCATTTTTTTTCTTGTCCAGTATGTTGATACTTGGGGCCATGGGTTCCGTATACCGTTCTCTTGAGTAAAGCGATGGCTTCTTTACTGGCTTGTTTGCTTACCGTAATAACGAGTTGGTCTTTGGCATAAATTATTTCATTCGGGTCTATAGGAGTGGGAGCCAGGGTCATCATTTATTTAATTTTTACAAGGATACAAAAAGCTTGTTGTTGATTCGTACCAATACACTTGATAAATTTTGGAAACCTGCCAGGTGTAAGCGTCTTCGCTGTCTGCCAGAGCGTATAGCTACTGTTTTTGGAGCCATCCATCACGGCCGGCTGATCAACAAGCCGCCCAGAATGGTAGTAAAGGCAATCCGGCCACCCTCCGACAACTCCGTGCCGTTGGAAGCGATTCGCAAGCTGAGTGCCCGCGAGCGCGAGATTTTACTACGCCTGGCCCAGTACAAGACAATGAACCAGATTGCCGCGTGTCTCTTCATCAGCCCCACCACGGTCAACAACCACAAGGCGCGGATGAGCGAGAAGCTCAACCTGAAGGGACGCTACCGATTGCTACGCTTCGCCCAGTCGGTGCAGCACCTGTTGTAGCCGAAAATGGGTAGAAATCTACTATGAAATTGATAGATTTCTACCATTGTCCCCGGTCATCAAACGCGGTATCTTTGACGTAAGTAAAACAACCAACAGTGTCGCGACCGGAAACTTGTTTTATGGCTTGCCGCACCCAGGGTGGGTGCGGAATTTGTCAAACTTTTAACTACATTTAAATCATGAAAATGGTAGAATTGAATCAAGCCGGATTGGTAGAAATGGATGCCGGTGAGTTAAAAAATCTTGATGGAGGTTGGGTTGTTCCGGTACTTGTTGGAGCAGGAATCTCATTAGCAAACAATTGGAGCGATTTTATAGATGGTATTTCTGCTGGTTATGCCGCAATGCATTAATTAAAAACATTTTAACTATGAAATGGTCGTCTGGTAACATGATATGGAAAGCCGTTAAAACTATTGCAATCGTGCTTTTGGTCTATTACTTATGTGAGTATCTGCCAGACATCATTAGGTCAATCTTTAAACATTTTAAATAACAGTCAAATGAAAAAGATAGAATTAGAGAACGCTAAATTAGTTGAATTATCTCAAAATGAGATGACAGTTATTGATGCCGGTAGATCTATTTGGTATGAGGTAGGTTATACATTTGGTATTATAGCAGCTGGTGTTGAAGCTTTTTGTATGGGAGCTTCCGATGGAGGTTATGCAGCTAATAAAGCGAACTAAGCAACTCTAAATCTTGGCAATCAATCTATCTTAGTGTAAAACTTTACACTAAGATAGATTGATTGATTGATCGCTCATGCATTCGTAATGATAAGCGTTAGCATTTATCTAACTATTCCAGGGACGATTGAAATTATGTCGGATCGACTCGAGCACCCGAAGTCAAAACTTATTAAGAATATTTTTAACGATAATATTAATTCTATCTATTAGGTGGTTAATTTAATAACTTACCAGATATAATCGGGGCTAGCTTACGTAAATTCAACCTATAGTACGGAACCGCACAAGAGATATTGGAAATATTTATTATCTGCCTTTGTATTTTTAATGAAAAAACTATCTAATAAATACGCACCTATTCTCAAAGGCTCCATTGAAGGAGACCGGAGATTTATTTTGATTTTCACCTTGTGTTTAGTCATTTCCATTCTGAATGGCTATTTTTTTAATTGGTTAAATCAATACTTTGACTTAGAAGTTAATTATGACAACCTTTCGCAATTAAACCCGGCTACGCAAGTACTTGCAATTTTGATTGGTGCTCCTATCTTTGAAACAATTTTTTTTCAGTATTTACCGATCAAGCTGGTACAATATTATTCCAAAAATAGGGTGATTGCAATAGCGGTCTCCGCTTGTTTATTTGCTGCCATTCATTTCTACAATCCTGTGTATGTGATGATGACATTTATAGGTGGCATCATACTGGCTTTTCTCTACTTATACGCCGAGAAGGTAAAAAAATCACCTTTCTGGACGACAGCTCTCCTTCACGCTTTGTATAATTTGTATGGCTATCTTTTTGTTGATTAGTATAAAACTACGTTCCAGGTATTTAGGGCGCGTTTTGAATTGTCGTTTAAGCATATTCTAAACCTTGTGGTACTAAAATAATATATGCTATATTAATAAAAATAAGCAGTCTACGCATAGCAGTACCTAGTGGTATGATTAATTTTTGTTTCGAACTTTGTAATAGCTCCTGAATATACATTATAATTAAATTATAATATTAACTGGCAATAAGTGAACCCATACGTTTTCAGAGCGCATTTTAAAAATTTCACAATTGGAATCTTTTAAATAGAGAAGTAAATGGCTTCTCTGCGAATGGTTGCTAATGGATAATTAAGGTAGCTAGTAATAGATCTCAAATTAAATATTCCCATTTTGGGAAGTTTACATACGGCAATGAAAATTATTTATGTATAATCGAAAGAAGAGGTGTAAATAGGTTGTGACTCGTGCGCTTTAATATCAACTGCATCAAAACCATTCGCTTGAATCATTACAAACGTGTATATATTTGATTTTAAGGAATTCATAATGCCTAGCTTTCCAGCGTCTTTCAATAGCTTGCAAATAGAAGCCTTTTCATCTAATACTATGAGTGCTGATGTATATTGAAAATGGGCTATGACACTTTCAAGCAGTGTGAACAAATCCGCTTCGCTTCCTGCTTTGAAATAGAGCGCTTCTAAAGCCACAAACTGATATTTTTTAGGGTTAATTAACCTTTTCACAATGGGTATTTTAGGGACTATCTTTATAATCATTTTCCCACTTAGTCCTGGTAGATCTATAATGCGCCACTCGATTGGATTTGCCTGTACGCCGGCAATAGTTTCTCCTTTCTCCTTTAAAATGAAATAATTTTGCTCATAGTATACTTTTTCAAAGTTCACCAGACAATAATCCTTGTAGACTTCTTCTAACAGGCCAAGCATATGACTTAATTCACTGCCATCAAGACGTTGAAAGCGTTTGTCCTGCTTAGGATATAAACGACTAAAGACGACTGCGTCTAGTTTACCAATACTTGAAAATTTCTCGTTTGCTGAAATCTTCAGAGAACGTTGGTTGTGCTCTTCTATATAGGAGTACAGTAAGTAAGGTTGTTTATTTACCTTTTCTATATATTCAATCGCTTTTCTTTTTAGTAGCTGTCCGTATCCTTTACCCATGTATGGAGGGTGAATAGTTAAATACCTTCCATAGTAGCTCTTCATTTTCCCTATTTTTATGTTCACCACTCGCCCGGATAAGCAGTAAGTGCCAGCAAGTTTTTCATTCACCCACAAATTAAAAAAATAAGGGTCAGCAATATGAGGGCATTTTTTTTCTTGTCCAGTATGTTGATACTTGGGGCCATGGGTTCCATATACTGTTCTCTTGAGTAAAGCGATGGCCTCTTTACTGGCTTGTTTGCTTACCGTAATAACGAGTTGGTCTTTGGCGTAAATTATTTCATTTGGGTCTATAGGAGTGGGAACGAGGGTCATCATTTCGTTAATTTTTACAAGGATACAAAAAGCTTTTTGTTGGTGCGTAACCATACACCTGATAAGTTTTGGAAACCTGCCAGGTGTAAGCGCCTCCGCTGCCTGTTAGAGCGGATAGTTACTGTCGTTTGGCGCCATCCCTCACGGCGAAAGATCACCTTTTGCGTCTTTTTTCAAAAATAAATTGAAGCAAGGTAAGCTGACAAAGCAGAAGGAGCGCTTGTCAAGCAGTTGTCAAGGAAAATCAATGGATAAAAATCGTTGCAAACACCAACAACAGACTCAAAATGATAGAAATCTACTACTAAATTGATAGAATTCTATCCTTGTTCCCGCCCGTCCAACCTGGTACCTTTGAATCATACCAGCGGGTGTCGTAAGGCCCCACTGGTTGGGAGATGCCCGGTTCGGCGTCCCCCACCGAATAGTGTTTTGTTCATCGGATAGCCCCTGGCCGTCCGATGAATTGTCCCGGCAGCCCGTTTGTCCTGCTACGAAATCATTATTCATTCATTCATCATTACATGATTATTCACTTAACCCCCCACTTACCCATGCGTACACTCCTGTATTTCCCCACAATTATGGTAGCCCTGAGCGCTGCCGAGCAAGTTCAGACCCGTGGCGGCGGCAGAGCCCCGGACGTAGATTTTCTGGACGGTACCCAGCACATTTTCGATCTGCCCGGACCAGGTTATCCCGTTCCCGGCCAGGGACCCATCCTCTACCCCTTGCCTTGCTAGGGGTAGGTCATTAACGGCTGGCAGTGGTAGTACCGGCGACTCATTCCGGTGTACAGCCACTGCCTTGTTCACGCGCTGCCCAGGCCCAGGCACCTCTGCCTAGCTATTCATTAGTCATTCATCATTATTCATTAAAATGTCGCAATTGTACCCTTCGCAACTGATTTCGTCCACTACGGAGAGCTTCCTGCAGGATGTATCCGTGCGCAGCCAGGTGATTTACACCACCGTGCTGGTGACCGTCCTGACGGCGCTGGTGGCGCTGCCCTTCATCCGGGTGGACGTAACGGTACAAAGCGCGGGCATCATCCGGCCGCTGGGAGAGCGGAACGAACTGCGCTCGCTGGTGGCCGGAACGGTGACCGAAGTGCGGGTGCGGGAAAACCAGCCGGTGACTGCCGGGCAAATCCTGCTGGTACTTCAATCGGACGTGACCGACGGCAAAATGCGCTTCAACCAACAGCAACGGACCGAAAAGGAGGCGCTGGTGGCCGATTTGTCGCAGTTGGTGCGGCTCGGCGGGGAGGCACTGCCCGCGTTACCGGGGCTGCGGTCGGCGCTGTACCGGCAGCAGTACGCTCAGTTTCGCGCCCAAGCGCAGGAAACGCTCGACCACCAGCGCAAAACGCTTAAGGAACTGGAGGCCGACCGCCAGCTTTACGCCGAAAAGGTGATTGCCATGCGCGAGATGGACGACAAGGAGTACAACTATCAGAAACTGCTCACCGAATACCGCTCGGCCCTGGCGCGGCAACTGAGCCAGTGGCAGGCCGACCTCACCACGCACCGGATAGCGCTGGCCGAACTGCAAACGCAGGCGCAGCAACTGGTCCGCGAAAAGGAACTGTACGTCCTGCGTGCGCCCACCGCGGGCACCGTGCAGCAGTTGGTGGGCAAGTACCCCGGCAGTTTCGTACAGGCGGGTGAACTGCTGGGGCTGGTGTCACCGGATGCCCACCTGGTGGTGGAGTGCGCCCTGTCGCCGCACGACATCGGGCCAATCCGGGCGGGTCAGCCGATGCGCTTCCAGATTGATGCCTTCGACTACAACGCCTGGGGTATGGCTACCGGGCGGGTCACGGAGGTGTCGAACGACGTGGCGGTGGTAGACGGCAAGCCCGTGTTCCGGGTGCGATGCCGCCTCGACCAGACGCACCTGCGCCTGTCCAACGGCTACCGGGGACAACTCAAGAAGGGCATGACCCTGCGCGCCCGCTTCCTGCTGACCCGCCGCAGCCTGTACCAACTCCTCTACGACCAGGCCGACGACTGGGTCAATCCTGCGACCGAAGCCCCCTAACCGAAGTGTCGGACCACCCCGAAGGGGGAATTTTTGTCGCTCTTTGTTCCCCCTTCGGGGGCTAGGGGGCTTCACTCATCAACTTCCAACTCCATGCGCCGAAACATCCGCATCAGACAGCACGACATCACCGACTGCGGGGCGGCTTGCCTGGCTTCGGTAGCCGCGTACTACCGCTACCACCTGCCCCTGGCCCGCATCCGACAGTATGCCTCCACCGACCAGAAGGGCACCAACGTGCTGGGTATGGTAGAAGCCGCCCATAAGTTGGGGTTCCAGGCCAAGGGGGTGAAAGGGACCGCTGAAAGCCTCTCTCAGATTCCCAAACCGGCCATTGCCCACGTGGTAGTACCCCGTTCGGATCTGCCCGCAGGGGCGGGCGCCACGCTGCACCACTTCGTCGTGATCTACGAAGTCACGAAGCAGTACGTGCGGGTGATGGACCCGGCCGACGGTCGCCTGCACCGGAAGCGCCGCGAGGCGTTTGCGCGGGAGTGGACCGGCGTGCTGGTGCTACTTCTGCCCGACGAGCAGTTTCGCGCGGGGAACGAAAAGACGTCGGTGGCCGGTCGGTTCTGGCGACTGATTCAACCGCACCGCACCGTGATGACGCAGGCGCTGGTAGGCGCGGGGGTGTACACGCTGCTGGGGTTGTCCACCTCCGTTTACGTGCAAAAAATCGTGGACTACGTGCTGGTGGGAGGCAACCGCAACCTGCTCAACCTGATGAGCGTGTTGATGGTGATCCTCCTGCTGGTGCAACTCTTCCTGGGCACGGCCAAAAGCTTCTTCGCCCTGCGGACCGGCCAACGCATCGACGTGCAGCTTATTCTGGGGTACTACCAGCACCTGATGGGCTTGCCCCAGCAATTTTTCGACACCATGCGGGTGGGAGAAATTCTTTCGCGGGTCAACGACGCAGTGAAAATCCGCGCCTTCCTCAACGACACGGCCCTCAACCTGCTCGTAAACGCCCTGATTGTGGTGTTTTCGTTCGCGCTGATGTTTACCTACTACTGGAAACTGGCCCTGGGGATGCTGGCCGTGCTGCCCGCCTACGCCTTGATTTACTGGCTCGTGAACCGCGTGAACAAGCGGTCGCTGCGGCAACTGATGGAACACGCGGCGGACCTGGAAGCGCAACTGGTGGAGTCGCTCAATGCCATGGCCACCCTCAAACGCTTCGGGCTGGAAGCCCACGCCAACCTACAGACCGAAACGCGCTTCGTCCGGTTTCTGCGCTCGGTGGGGCAGTCGGCACGCACGTCAATCCTGGCCGGTACGGCCACGGAGCTGGTTTCCCGGGCGGCGACCATTGGCCTGTTGTGGAGCGGGGCCGGGCTGGTGATGGACCAGCAACTGACGCCCGGCGAACTGCTGTCGTTCTACGCCCTGGTCGGCTACTTCACCGGCCCGGCAGCCAGCCTCATCAGCGCCAACCGCACCGTGCAGGACGCCCTCATCGCCGCCGACCGCCTGTTTGAGCTCATGGACCTGGAACGGGAGGAAGGGGCCAACAAAGTGGTGCTCACGCCCGAGATGATCGGCGACGTGCGGTTTCAGGACGTGACGTTCCGCTACGGCACGCGGGTGAGCGTGTTCGAAGGATTGACCCTGACCATGGCCCGCGGACGGGTGACGGCCCTTGTGGGGGAAAGCGGTTCGGGCAAAACCACGCTGCTGTCGCTGTTGCAACGCATCTACCCCGTCACGGCGGGCAGCATCTACCTGGGCGACTACGACATCCGGCACCTGCACACCGACAGCCTGCGGCGACTGGTGAGCGTAGTGCCCCAGCAGATCGACCTGTTTGCGGGCCACGTCATTGATAACGTGGCCGTGGGCGACTTTGAGCCAGACATGCGAAAAGTACTGGGCATCTGCACGATGCTGGGCATCACCGGGTTTATTGAGCAACTGCCCAACGGCTTTCACACCTACCTGGGCGAAAACGGCGCGACGCTCTCCGGCGGCCAGCGACAACGCCTCGCCATTGCCCGCGCCCTTTACCGCGACCCCGAAGTACTGATTCTCGACGAAGCCACCGCCTCCCTCGACTCGGCCTCGGAGCAGTACGTGCAGCGGGCCGTAGGCTGGCTGCGCGACCGCGGCAAGACGGTCATCCTCATTGCCCACCGCCTCAGCACGGTGATGCACGCCGACCAGATCATCGTGCTCGAACGGGGTAAGTTAGTGGAGCAAGGCACGCACCGCGAACTACTGGCCCGCCAGGCCGCCTACCACCACCTCTGGGCGCAGCAGTTCCCGCGCGAAGGCGGACTGACGTTTGCCCCCGTGGAGGGGTAACGCCGTCAAAAACATCCCTGTTTTCAAGCCAACTATTATTCATTGATCTAAACCATGATTCGTATGCTACCCACGTCCGCCGATTTTGAACAAAGTGCCGAATTTTTGATGGATTTCCTGCAATGGATGTACGAGCAGGGGTACGAAGTCCACCGGGCGGATAGCCCCTCACCCGAAGACCGGGTTTCACTCCCGCAACTGATCTTCGATTACCTCTCGCTCGACTGGGCCAGTCCCGAAGCGGAGGCGCTGGCGCATTCCATGGTCCGCGCCATCAAGAATCGGCTGGGTCCCGATCCGGTGGAGTCCGCGTTTCCCATGTAGTACTGACTCGCCTGCCGGGAGGGCTGAAGGAATGAGTGAGTGAGTGCTTGTGTGATATACTCGTTGGTACTGTCGTGAAAAGCAAATTTTTTGATATAATCTTTTCAAGATTGTACAGGCAGCCACCTAACGCCTAGCAAAGCCTTTATTTGCTAGGAGT
>JANMZB010000596.1:0-5760 GCA_031382725.1 Sphingobacteriaceae bacterium
TTTTCTAAAATAGGTATCGCGCTCTGTAGGTACTATTTGATCTTTATCAAAACGCCTCCGCGGATTGAATCCGGCAGTGCGCATCCCGAGAGGTCTGTAAAATTCATCCTGAACATATTTGTCGAGCGGCTTTTGAGCCTGATGTTCGACAATTTCCTTCATCACATACATGCTAATATCGCTGTACACATATTTGCCACGCGTTGGCAGTGGCGAACGAAGCATTTTGGGCCACATCACATCCTGATAATAATTTCTGCGGACGTAATAGTTGTCGGCAACCTTAACAGGAAAAAACACTGAAGAATCTCTGGAATGATCAGAAGCGCGGAGATCGCTGCAAAAATCCAGATTCACAAAACCTGCTTCGTGCAGCATCACATCATGTACTGGTATCTGAGCTTTATTACTGAACCGGGCATCGGGCAGATAGCTTCCAATTCCAGCATCCAGATCAATTTTATGTTGTTCATACAATTTCATAGTTGCCATAGTGGTGGCCGCTATTTTAGTTACCGAGGCAACATCATAAATATCATTAACAGCTGCTGGCTTATTATCATCATAAGTATGGGTTCCGTATGCTTTGTTAAAAATCACGTTGCCATCTTTTAAAACCATTACTACCGCACTTGGAGTAGCATGCTCGCGAATGGCTTCATTAACAATAGCATCAATGCGATTTAATTTTGATGACTGAACACCGACTTCTTCAGGTAAAGCATACTTTAAGCGGGTTTTAGCAGTATGGAATCCGGCACCAGCCGTGTACTTAGGACTTATATTAGTAGTTAGTTTTCCCTGAGCAGCGATACCTCCAAATATTACCTGCGCCCCATGTTCTACAGCGGAAACACTTAAATCCGGTGTCCATAAAATGGGAAAGTTAAATTGATCAAGTCTTTGTAAAGCAGATGTATTACCAAAACCTGCGATAATCACTTCTTTCGTTTTTTGGGCCTCAATTATAAATGAGATAGTCTCTGGCCGGTATACCGTTTCGGCACTAACCTGAATAATCAAAGTACTGAAAGAGTTTAGATCATTTGCGTTAACGTTCTTTAAATTATACGCTTTAACAGGCGCATAATTATTAAGCATAGTGTTAAACTCAGAAGCAAAAGCAGCCCCTGCATTAATGCTGGCTATTCTTCGATAGGTGAGATCTCTTAATGGAAGTGTTTGGATCTGATTATTTAACAGTACAGTAGATTGCTGTAAATCTGCCCGCGAGCTAAGTTCTTTTACAATGTCTTTTTCGTTGACACGATGATAAAAACTTCCAAATAATATAATCAGTAAAAAAATGGAAAGCTGAAAAAGATGACTTCCGGCTTTATTAGTTTTAAAATTCCCCTTCACTATTCTTGAGTTACGTTAATGAACATCCTTGTACTTAAAACTTAAGATGTTAGTTACCAAAAGATTCCCCTTTTACTTTGGCACTTCCTTACCACGTTTGATTCATGAACGCAGGCAACTACTTTATATTTCAAACTAGAAATTAATAAAGTAATGGCTTAAAATTTGTAATACTTAATCAAACACACACATTTAGTATGAAAAAGATCCACTTTTTGATTGTATTGTCCGTTTCGATACTATCATCTAATATTATTTATGCACAAAGTACAGCAGGCAACAGCCAGGAACAGTACGAGAAAATTGAAAACGCTATCAGCCGTTTGGAAGAGCTGAAGAGCAAGAACGATTGGAAGGCAATTTCTTTACCTGCTCAAGAAGCCACTCCTGCCGACGAGAATTCTGAGGCAATGAAGCAGATTAAAAACCGGTTAGACCTTTTAGGCGATTTTAAGTCTGGAAATCTTTTCGCCGGCAACCGAAGAATGGAAGATGCTGTCAGAAGATTTCAGGGCAGGCACGGCTTAGAGCAAACCGGAATTATCGATGCCGCTTTTCTAAAAGCGTTGAACGTTCCGCTCGACACCCGAATCAATCAGCTTCGTGTTAACAAAGAACGGCTGCTTAAAGAAAACACTGAAGTACAAGGCAAACGCATTGTTGCCAATATTCCTGAATATAAACTTCATGCTTTTGAAAATGGTCACGAAGTGTTAAGTATGGATATTGTTGTGGGAAAAACAACGAATAAAACGATGGTTTTTTCTGATGCTTTAACGCAGATCGTCTTTAGTCCCCATTGGAATATCCCAGAGTCCATTGTTAAAAACGAAATTCTTCCCGTTGTAAAGCGAAATAGAAGATATTTAAGAATGAATCAAATGGAAATTACCGGAACCAGAAATGGAGTTCCGGAAATTCGTCAAAAACCCGGAGCTAAAAACTCTTTAGGAAAAGTTAAATTCCTGTTCCCGAATAAATACGATATCTATTTTCATGATACACCTGCAAAAGCCTTATTCGCCAGAAATAAACGTGCATTTAGTCATGGCTGTATTCGTCTTAGCCAACCCTTCGAATTGGCGAAATATCTTTTAAAAGACGATCCGAGATGGAATGAAACAGCGATAAGAAACGCGATGAATGGTTCTTCTGAAAAAGCCGCAACTTTAAAAACTCCTGTTCCGGTATCGATTAGTTATTATACCGCCTGGGTAGACGGATCCGGAAATATTAATTTCAGAGAAGATATTTACGGCCACGATAAAGGACTAGTTAATTTATCGAAATAATCCCGGAGCACTTCTTTAAATTAAGAAGCCAAATTATTAAACAAAAAAAAGTCCGTTTTCGCGGACTTTTTCATTCACTAATGTTTTTAAACAGTTGGCTCAGACTCAACAGAACCATTAACTCTTGAACGTACAGTATCAACAGCTTGATCTTTTAAATCAGCTAATTTGTCGATTCCTTGTCTTGCTCTTTCGCGCACAGTACCGCTTAAATTGTTCACTGAATCAGCAATTGTACTTCTGGTTTCAGTACCTGCAGATGGAGCGAATAAAATTCCCAATAATCCGCCAACTGCTAAACCAATAGCTGCTACAGCTATTAATTTTGCTGTTTCATCGCTATTGCGAGAATTTGTATGACTTGCATCTTTAAATAAAGATTCTGCATCGTGTAATAGATCTTTGTAACTTTTCATAGTATTAAGTTTTATTGAGTATTTAATTATTGAGTACTTATAGCAATTATTAAAAGTTTAACATTCAAAATTCGAAATGGTTCTTGAAATGAGTACAAATTTTAATTAAAAGATTGCCTGAATGCTAGAAGTACTTCAAGGAATAAATTCCTGTCTAAATCAAAACCCACGGGCTTGTCAGGTAGCAATGGCTTATCACGCTTATATACTATAGGGAAGAGTTTAATAAATTGGTGCAAAGTTAATTCATCACTCAACCACGAGTGTTTATTATAAATATCGGTTAAGCGCATTTCGAATAGCAATGCACGATATGAATCTGAGGTCATTTGCAGGTGTAATATTTATGCTCTAAAAATAAGACTGTTTGTAATAGATATGTCTTTTTAGAACTAAATTCAATCCAGTTATTTTCATAAACGCCCTTTGTTCTAGACACTTGAATCATGCTTTAGAACCATGTAAAGGGTAATTAAGTTTATAAAACCTTTAAAAATTGCGATCATAAATCTAAATTCACGCTTCCGCGCTAGCTATCATATTGGAAATAAACCAAAATAGACACCGTTTAAGTTTCAATTAACACGTCAGATTGTCTACCACAGTATGGCTATAAAATCATTCTATGAAGAATCTTAAGAAACCATCATGGGCATTCCACCCCACCTATAGTAATGAATATGCCCATGATAGCTTCATAGCCACTAAAAAACAAATCTATAATTATGAAAAAGTTTGAAGGAATTAAGAAAGTTAGCAAAAGGAAAATCTTGTATTATGCTTTAATGGCTTGTGTAAGTTACGGTATCGGTAATTACTTTGCTCCCCTTGCAACCGGGAATGTCAGAGCTGCTTCAGTATCATTAACCACAGAGAATTTTTCTGAAGAAGCGCTTTTAGGATTTATGAAAGACCTTAGAATTAAATACCCTGAGACGGTGCTCGCTCAGGCAAGGTTAGAGACCGGAAATTTCACTTCAGATATTTTCAAAGAAAACCATAATCTTTTTGGAATGAAAGTGGCAGGTAAAAGACCCACTTCGGCTTTAGGAGAACACAGAGGACATGCTAAATACAGAAACTGGAAAGATTCAGTAGTTGATTATGCACTGTTTCAAAGCTATATCATTGCAAAACTCCCTCGTAATAATAATGAAGAGTATAGAAATTATATCCAAAAGTTTTATTCAGAAACTTCGGATTATCTTACTCGCATTGATAGGACTGTAAAACATGATAAATCAAGAATCGCGCTAGCATATCAAATGAACAGTGCTTTTTAAAAGAATTTGGTTAAACCAGATTGATACGCTCTACGCTGACAGGCCAAAAACCTGTCAGCGTTTTTTTTATATTAATCCACCTAGTTTTTTCAACCCTGCTATCATCCTTAGTTCATCTACATTCGAGAAATTTAACCGTAATGTTTGGCTGTCGGCATTATGAGCATAGAATGTATCCCCTGGAACGAAAATGATTTTTTCTTTTAGTGCCCGACTAAGTAATTCTCTGGCGGAAATTCCGGATGGCAATTTAAGCCAGCAAAACATCCCTCCTAAAGGCTTTGTATATGTAATTGATGATGGAAAATCATTCTGTAAAGCGTTCGTCATCACCTCAGATTGATGCTTATACAGTTTTATTATTTTGATGATGTGATCATCGGGGTTAACCCTTTTAAGAAAATCGGCTAAAATATACTGGGTTAAATTGCATGTGTGTAAATCTGAAGCCTGCTTTAAGATAGTTGCTTTTCTGATTATTTCGCTGTTCGCCACCATCCAGCCAAGGCGCAATCCCGGAGCAATAGTTTTTGAAAAAGATCCCAGTAAAATGGTTTGCCCGGGGAGGTACGAATAAATAGGTGTATGGATGCGATCTGTAAATGATATTTCACCGTAAGGATCGTCTTCTATAAAAATGGTATTACTACCCAACAAAATTTTAGCGACTTCCCTTCTTTTTTCTTCACTGTAGCTAATGCCGCTTGGATTTTGAAAATTAGGTACACCATAAAAGAGTTTTACCTTATTGGAATCTAACTGCGCTTTTAATTGTGCAGTATCAATACCGTCACTCTCTAAGTTAACCTCCAGTAATTCTGCTTCAAACATCGAAAAACATTGCAACGCTCCTAAATATGCAGGGCGTTCAACCAAAACCTTATCGCCCGGATTGATGAATAACTTTCCGATTAAATCCAGAGCTTGTTGAGATCCATTTGTAATTAAAATCTGCTCTGGCGGAATGTTAAGATTATAACGCTTCAGGTATCGAGTTGAAATGTATTCCCGCAAGGAGTAAAGGCCTTCGGTAGCTGCGTATTGTAAAGCTTGTCTTCCTTCTTTCTGAAAAACCTTTAGCGCAGACTTTTCAAGTTCACTAATGGGAAATAAAGTAGGGTTTGGAAGTCCCCCAGCAAAAGATGTTATATCCGGGTCAGATGCAACTTTTAAGATTTCTCTAATAAACGATTGAGGCACTTTCCCTACTCTTGTGACAAACATGTTTGATAACGATGGTTTCATATTTATAAAATTTAGGTTAACAAAAAGAGGTTGTCTCAAAAAGGCAGCCTCTTTGTATATCAAAAAAGCTCTTTTTAAAGGGCTTTTTGATATAAATATTTGTCATATATTATTGATTTTCATATATTTAAGTGTAAATCAGTAGCAAATATGGTGAAAAAA
>JANMZB010000608.1:0-3547 GCA_031382725.1 Sphingobacteriaceae bacterium
CCTTTACTACGAGGAAGGGTAATCTAGGTCAGCCTCTTTCCTACCAGAGCTACCTGGCTGTACGTCGGGTGCTTACTTGCCTCTTTCTTACCAACTCTACGGGGAGGGTACTCTAGATCATCCTCTTTCCTACCGACTCTACGGGGAGGGAACTCCAAGTCATCCTCTTACCTAGCAGAGCTACATGGCTGTACGTGCTTCCTTGCCTCTTTCTTACCAACTCTGCGGGGAGGGTACTCTAGATCATCCTCTTTCCTACCGACTCTACGGGGAGGGTACTCCAAGTCATCCTCTTTCCTACCGGGGCTACATGACTGTACGTCAGGAGCAGAGATAACCGATCTCTCGTTAGCCTCTTTCCTGCCGGGGCTACATGACCGTACGTCAGGAGCTGGGTATGCCTCTTTCCGACTGTACATAGATCCTGTGGGACTTGTGGAGTCCTCGTGGAATTGATCGAGTATATGCCTTTTTATGCCACCCTTCACACCCCCCCACTCCCCTGTCGATGTGCCAGGGGTGGGGTTTCCGGTGTCACTTGTCCTCTGTCTGAACGGAATGCCACAAATGGATGTAGGGTCTGTACGGCTCCAGTCCCGGCCAGGTCTGTATTTTGTATGTATCACTCCCCTTCCTCCCCTGTCGGTGTTTCGGGGTTGGTGCTATCGGAGGGAGGTTCTTTCCGTTTGCGGGGAACCGGGGCAGTGAGATCGGGGACAGAATTGGGTGGTATGGTGGGAGGTGATGGGGTGGAATGGAGTGGTATGTTGCCCGAGGATGGGAAGAGTATGAAAATAGGTTTGCAAAAGTCGGGGAGGGGGATAGAGGCGGTACGGGCTTCTTGGAGGGATTGGAGGAAGGTGGGGAGGACCGTTGGTGGTAATCGGGGAACCGTGGTGAGGTCGGTATTGTAGGGGCGGGCAAGCCGGTTGAGGACCGACGGAGAAAGAAAACCGAGGAGGGCGGGGCTGAGCCGTGAAAACATGAAGGCAACGCGTGTGGGATTGTGTAGGTTATTCTTTTTGTGGTTAAGAAACGTTCTGTATGCCGTCAAAGTGGTATCGAGGAGGTCTGTGGACGAGATGTAGTATACGTGGGATGTTTGTTTGACGATTTTTAACATCGCATAACGGATACATTCGAGGCCCATGATCAGGACGTGGTGGTGCTTAGGAAGCGATTGAGGTGGGTGGGTTGCGTCAAAGTAGATATGGCCAAAATTGCGTGGGCATTGGAGGTCTTTGGAGTTAGCGGGCCAAAGTAGGCGGTAGAAAACTTCCCACGCGGAAAGAAGGGTGTCTTCCGTGGTGGAGTAGGACTGCGAAGTGGTGGCGTTTGGATCGATGGGGACTGTGTGTGACTCGGAAATGTCGTCTTGAAGGATATCACTGTCGGTGTGATCATCACTCTCGCCAGGCTGTAGTGATGTAGGATTACTTTGGGGTGGGAACTGGTCAGGTAGGTGGGCGGAGGGGCTGTCGGTGCCCTGGGGTACGGCGGGGATGGTCGATTCGGGTAACGTTGTGGGGCGCGTCTGGAAGGCGATGATGACTTCAGCGAGGGTTGGCGCTGGAAACGCAGTGGGTAGAACCTGCCAATGGGGGTCTCCTGCTTCGAAAGCCGTACAGATGGATCGGACGAAGGTGAGGACCGGGGTTGACTGGAGATACGCGTGTAATGGGGATGGTAGGCCCTCTATGAGGAGTCGCGGAAGTGCCATATCCGACTGGACAGTTGTAAAGGCAGTGGACATACCAGCAACCATGGCAGAGGAATTGTCCAGTTGCTTTTGCGTTGACGCGAGTTGGGAACGTAAGGTGTTGCATTCTGCTCGTAGTTTGTGGACGTCTTGGTGAGCAATGTCTAGTTGGGATTGGAGGTCGCGAGAATCGATGTGGGCTTGGTTGAGCTCCAGGGTAGCTGCTTGCAAGTCAGCAGTGGCTGTGAGTGAAGATTTGCGTTCTGCGGATAAGAGCTCTTTGACGGCAGTGAGTTCGGCCCTGGTTGCAGCGAGATCGGATCTGGCGGTGGCGAGGTCAGAATGTGTAGAATCGGGGAGGGAGTGGACGACGGTATCAGTGGGATTGGGGACGGCGGAGGTGGTCACTGGTAGGAGTGACCGGAGGTTATCAATGGCATGCTGGTATTGGAGGGACGATGGCAACGGATGCGGGGGTGTGTCGTTGGAGGTGACATGAGTGAAATCATAGGGCTGCACGTTTGGATTTCGTAATGTACCACCTTGGGCATGGAAGAAGTCGGCGAGCGTTGGTGGTGGCCGCGTTGTGTGTGGGTGGTCATCGGAAAGGGCCGTAACGGTGGCGTCGGGGCCAATGGTGAGCACTGATGCATAAAGGAGGAGGAGCTCTACGCATGCGGCTGTAGCCTGGGTGGGCAAGATGACATGTTCAAGGAGGAATGCAAAATCGTGGCAGATGGAATGAATGCGGGTAGGGTGGCGAGCAGGGATGCTATTTTGTGTGAGTTGGAGGAGGAGTAGAAGGAATTCACGCACGTGTGGCTGTTGGAGGTGCGTCGGGAAACGGTGTTGAGCGGAAAGGTTGATGGCGCGGATGGCTTCATAGATACCGTTGTTGTACGCTGTCATTTGGGCTGTTAATACTTGGTATGACGTGCGGATCGCCCGATCGTGGGCCAGTAGTAGGGGGGGCCATGGCTGTTGTCGGAACGCTGACTGCACGAGGGGTTCAACGGAGATTCCTGGTGGGGGATCGGAAGTGTGGTCTAGGAGATTATTGCGGAGGGCGCTGATCTGGGTGATGAGGTCTTGCGCGTCACCCGTCGGGATGTGCTGGATATTCAAGACCTCGTCTATGTATGCGAGTCGGTATTCAGGGCGCCATCGATCGACGGTATGGTACCAAAAGACGATTTTAAGGATGGAATATTTAGGACAGATGTCTTCCACGGTGCCGATTTGACCTTCGCGTGTGGCATGTCGATCTACGAAGAAGGAGTCGATCGTGAGATAGGCTCGATCGCCAATAGCGAATGGCGGGTGATCGATATCAAAGGGGCGGTTGACCGGACGGTAAGTCAATGGGATGTCCGGGTGACCTTGGCCGGTCGCCCATGCTGCCCAGTTCCGGTGTGTTGCGAGTTGTTCGTCATTAAGGGGCGTATCTCGACTGGCCGATGGGAATGCTAGAACTTGGGTCATACTGTGGAGGGACATGGTGAGTGAAAAAGGATGTATGTATGTTATGGGAGCGTTGGGAGTGATGGTGAAAGCTCGTCGTTAGAAATGTTGTGTTGTGTTATTGGGTATGGACAAGATGTTAATGGTACATTGCGTATCGTATGCATGGAGTGGTGTAGTGTACGTGGGAAAATGTGCATGTGTGGGGGAACACTGGGTACGTAAATGATGGAGTGTGTGCGTACAGTGGGATCGTGCCTGTGGGATTAACTACTGCGGGGTGTAGGCGTAGGCGCGTCTGTAGCCGTTGTTCTAGTATCGTTCATGGTATCAGGTGGTCGAAGGTTGTACGGTGGCTCGCGAGCCTGTATGTGCCGTAGGAGCCGT
>JANMZB010000469.1:0-1323 GCA_031382725.1 Sphingobacteriaceae bacterium
ACCAAGACGACAGGATGTGGCTTGGTGGATTTGGAATGGATGGTCTCAGGTTTCATTGGCGATTGTTCGAAATGCATGGAGAGGTTTTGGAATCGGACTTTCAGATAATGAGGTTGATTGCTGTGATGATGTGATTGGGGAGCCGGAGCACGGTTGCGATCAGATCTCGATTGATTCGGATTTTTTGGAATTGCATGGTACAGTCAACAACTAAACAAAGTGCGGCGGGGCTTTCTATGAAAGAAAGCACCGGGAGGAGGTGGGCGCGCTTTTTTAAATCTCTAATAGAAAGAAGAATAGTTTTAATTAAAATAAAGAAATCGTTTAAATTGCAAAACAAGTTTTATTTTTACTGTATTTATATTCGTCTTGTATTTACTCGTCTTGTGTAATGTAGTCCAGTAGAATAGCGATTGCCATTCCCTTGTTCTGGATTGACTTTTCACGCTTAAAAGTGCAGCGTGATGAGCTGTAAAGCTCTCGAACGACTGCAAATTTATTCAAACAATCAACCACCTTCGGAATCCTGGATTGCACCCTTGGTATGAAACCAATAGTACAGCCATCAACACCATCAACAATCTTAACCAGTTTGATTGCTAGCTCTGTTTTGTCGTTAATATCAACAACGGTCCGAACAAGATGAAGAACATTTCCTACCTCGACATCTTTTCCACATGCCTTGTGAAAACAACAGGACCGACCGTTGGAGGACCCGTAGAGTCCTACAATTTCGAAGTCGGTTGCCTGGCCTACCGCACTGACATCGTCCTCGACCTCAGAAATACTGGAATCATCAAGCGTTGCATCTCCATTAGGAGATGCAACATTTGCAGGGTGATTGCAGTCATTGGCATCTGCCATTTTAATTCTTTTTGTACAGATTGAGATGAGGATGACGATCAAGAATTCGGAGCAAGTTGAGTCCAGAGAAATTTGAGTCATAAAAAGTTAAGTCATGAATTCTCAGAAACAAGGACATCAAAAAATAATATTACTTACAGAATTTTATGCCAGAAGCACGTGCAGTTGTGAAACTGAAAATTCCTCCATCGCGATAAAACCCGCGATAGCTTTTTTGCAACACGGGTATAATATCATTGCATGTGAAATTGGAGGGTATAATAATAATAATAATAATTGAAATCTTTATTTTATAGTGATCCTATATTCTAGAGTACTGTACCTTAGTTATTTTTCGCCACTCGCCCAATTGTTTTTCCCACTACGGATTGACCCTACATGATGCCCTTCGCCAAACCAAGTAACCTAACATGCAGTGACAGGGATTCGAACCCCGGGCAACTCGACTCGGATTCTGAA
>JANMZB010000635.1:0-2734 GCA_031382725.1 Sphingobacteriaceae bacterium
TATTGCTGACTTTTATTGTCACAAACACAAATTGATAATCGAAATTGATGGTTCGATTCATCTCTTACCCGAAATATTAGCTAATGATATTGAACGTCAGAAAGCCTTAGAATCCTTTGGTTTAACCGTTCTCCGTTTCACAAACAATGAAATCTTCAAAAACCTTAACAAAGTTTTGACCACCATACAAACCACTTTGCAGTCTCCCCCTCCAGGGGGTCGGGGGGCTTTGGCTAAACGCATAATCCCCTGCCTTGACGTTTAAGACGGCCGCACCGTAAAAGGTGTAAACTTTGTCGACTTACGTGACGCTGGCGACCCTGTAGAATTGGCTTATCAATATTCTAAGCAAGGTGCAGACGAATTAGTGTTTTTAGATATAACCGCAACCCACGAACGTCGGAAAACGATGGTTGAGCTAGTGAAGGCAGTAGCAAGACAGGTGAATATCCCATTTACCATTGGAGGCGGCATCAATGAAATCGCAGACGCAGATATTTTATTAAATGCTGGTGCTGATAAGATTTCAATTAATTCTGCTGCGGTACGCAACCCGGATTTTATTGACGAATTAGCAGCAGCGTTCGGAAAACAGTTTGTGGTTGTTGCCGTCGATACGAAGTTTGTGGAGGGCAAAAATCTGGTTCACTTAAACGGAGGGCGTATTGCTACTGAGTTTGAAACAGAGGATTGGATTAAAGAAGCCGAACAGCGTGGTGCTGGCGAAATTCTTCTAACATCAATGGATCATGATGGTACCAAAGGCGGTTTTGATAATTCTTTGTTGAAGAAAATAAACGACTATATATCCATTCCACTGATTGCGTCCGGCGGAGCAGGGAACGTTCAGCATTTTATAGATGTATTCGAAAAAACAAACGTTGATGCGGCACTAGCGGCGTCAGTTTTTCATTACGGAGAAATCCTTATACCTTCGCTGAAAGCAGAGTTAAGAAAACATAATATTGAAGTGAGATTATAAATGACAATCGATTTTTCAAAGTCAGACGGATTGGTTCCGGTTATTGTTCAGGATGAGCAAACATTAGAAGTGCTTATGCTTGGATATATGAATGACGAAGCATTCAAAAAAACTAAATCGGAAGGAAAAGTAACTTTCTTTTCACGCTCCAAAAACCGCTTATGGACGAAGGGCGAAGAAAGCGGAAATTTCCTTTTTGTGAGAAGTATGAGTATAGACTGCGATCAGGACACCATACTGATTAAAGCTCATCCTCATGGCCCGACTTGTCATACCGGTTCAAGAAGTTGCTTTAATACCGACTTTAACCAAAACTTCATCTTTAAACTTGAGGAAATAGTAAAAGACCGGTATGCAAATCCCGTTGAAGGATCGTACGTAAATAAGCTGAGAAGCAAAGGTTTAAATAAAATAGCGCAAAAAGTTGGGGAAGAAGGAGTTGAAACAGTAATAGCTGCTTTAAATGAAACCGAAGAAGACTTTATTAATGAGTCATCAGATCTACTGTTTCACCTCTTGGTTTTATTGAGAGAAAAGAATATCAGCTTAGAAACCTTAGCAAAAAATCTGGAAGGCCGTCATCAATAACAGATGATAGAAGTTAAACGAACTGTAGTTTTATCCGGTCACCAAAATCCGGTTTATGCAGTTGAAGCTTCACAAAAGCCTGGCATAATATTTACCGCCGGAAATGACAAAGGCGTTGTTGAATGGAGCTTAAAAACGAATTCCTTCATTAAGGTTTTAATGCCTGTTAAAAGCTCGGTCTATTCTTTACATGCGCCCGAATGCAGTCAGGTTTTAGCAGTTGGTGAACGAAGTGGGAGTATCAGTTTGTTCAGTTTTACGGAACAGAAAATCATTGCTGAATTATCACATCATAAGAAACCAATATTCGATATAAATTCGGTTACCCGAAAAAAAGAATTACTTGCCAGTTCTGAAGATGGTACCGTTTCAGTCATCAGTCTGATTGATAATATTCTCTTGTATCAGTTTAAAGTATCAGAATTAACCGTTCGAAGTATCGCAATTAGCTCTGATGAAAAGTTAGTTGCCTTCGGTTGTAAAGACAATAGTATTCGCATTTATAACCTTGATGATTACTCCTTTATAACCGAACTAAACAATCACGAACTTCCGGTTACTTCTCTTCAATTTTCTCCCGACGGCAAATATCTTCTATCAGGCGGTCGCGATGCGAAATTGAATATTTGGAATTTGAGCGATTATTCTTTGAATGAAACTCTGGTGGCTCACATGTTTGCCATCTACGATATTCAATTTCATCCTACCAAACCGTATTTTGACCTCGAGCAGGGATAAGAGCATTAAAATTTGGGATGCAGAAACTTTTAAACTTAAAAAGGTGATCAGCCGTGAAAAAGGAATGGAATCTCATAGCCATTCGGTAAATAAGATCTGCTGGGAAAAGTCTACAGAATCACTGGTTTCGGTAAGCGATGATACGAATGTGATTGTGTGGGAGGTGAGGTTTTAATTGCCACGAAGTCTCAAAGACACAAAGTAACTCAAGCTTTATAAGATTCTTTTAATGATTCTCAGTTTATGAGTATGTTTCTTTAAATCCAGGCTATAGATTCCTTGCCCGTCAATTGGATCAATTTTTACACGCCCTGAAGCATGAATAATACGCTGATCGTCCCGGATAATGCCTACTGGAATAACATGCCCGGCGTCGTTCTCAATAAGAGCCCATTCACCAGCCTTCGCTTCCTGTCAAACTGTTAC
>JANMZB010000644.1:0-1307 GCA_031382725.1 Sphingobacteriaceae bacterium
GATCCAATTCAACCCGGCCGTGTACACTGGGGTGTTCCCATACTTAAGTAAAATGCAAGGATACGTACTCCGTTACCAGCTTGATCGTACCCTTGACGCAAATAGTACCTCTCTCAGCCGATGCCCTTCCATTGCCCCATCTGAGCAATCAGTCACCTTCGTTTCTACCCAAGGTAGCACTATCAATACTCGCCCACCGACCAAGGATCAGGTAGCACCACGGCGAGCAACCCCTCCAGCCACTATAAGCGTCATCACGCCCATTCTTGGTAACCCGCCACCTAACGGGCCGTCCAAAGTACACATGCCGACCTTTAAACCACCTTCCGATGAATGCCCGGTTACGGACCACCAGCCGCCAGGAACACACGCCCTATGTATAACCCATCGGACGGTCATTCCATCATGTCCCGATCATCGGCATCTAGTTCGCACGCCCGATCCCACCGCTCACAACCCACAACAAGGCATCCATTTGCCACCAATTCCTCGGTTTCCCACCATCGCCACCTTGATGACTACGGAGCCACAGACGATATGCGTCGTTATATACCACGTAACGAAATAGACCATGAATCGTTCTCTGACCGTACGCGTATCCTCCCTCGGCAAGCTCTCAACGTGCGGGTCACTTGGAACGGTGATGCCCTCAAATGGCAACAGTTCAAGTTCAACATCGAGGGATGGCTATATCAATCCGGCCTCTCATACACCATCAGCCCACGTTTCCAACGATCGTACGCCAAGGGCGGCTGGCCTACTGCACGTGCCTATGCCTTACCGAACATATGCGGTAAACAATTTGCACACGACCAGAGTGTCTTCTACGGTGCCCTCCGCACCGCATGTCGTGATTGTCGCCCCGGAGCCCGATATTTCCTCGAATTCTGCGACCCACCCGACGGACTAGCAGTGTGGCTGAAGTTCTTAGGAACGTTCGACCACGGAGACTGCCTCGACACAAAAATACAGGTATACCAACGCCAAGCGGATGCCATGTGGCACGCAAATTTCCAGGGCGGACTTGAAGGCTTCTTGGAACACATTGCCAATGCCCATGCACAAATGGACCGTGCGGACCCAACCTTCCTGTTACACTCAAAATCAACCGACTACCAACTAATCAACACTGTCAAGAACCGATTAGCCGGGTATGATTCCTCAGGCATGATCTACTCCATCGCCGATGCCCATAAAGACAAGACCTTTGATGCCTTTATGCTTGCTATCCTAAAATGGCGCAACTTCGAAGATGCTCACCACCTCACCTCGGCCATATCCAAGGCCAAACACACTCACACCGATCC
>JANMZB010000656.1:0-10474 GCA_031382725.1 Sphingobacteriaceae bacterium
TGAGAAAATAGCTCCTGCAACGAAGTAAGGCGGGAAAATTGTGGTGTGCCATCCCGGCTCTAATGAAGTTGCAAAGTCCATTGATACAATGGTGTGTACCGAAAGTACAAGTGGTGTTGAAACACCCGCAAGTATAAGAGAAACTGCCTCGAAACGCTGCCAGTTTTTTACAGAACCAGCCCATCCGAAAGAAAGTGTTGAATAAATTTTTCTACGTAAACCAGTTGCTCTGTCGCGAATTGTAGCAATATCAGGAAGTAAACCTGTGTACCAGAATACTAAAGACACTGAGAAATAAGTAGAGATCGCAAATACATCCCATACTAATGGCGAGTTAAAGTTTACCCATAACGAACCGAATTGATTTGGTAGAGGCAAAGCCCAGTAAGCTAACCATGGGCGCCCCATGTGAGCAACGATATAAGTTGCCGCGCAGATTACGGCGAAAATAGTCATCGCTTCCGCGGAACGGTTGATTGAGTTACGCCAGTTTTGACGGAATAGTAATAGTACGGCAGAGATCAGCGTTCCGGCGTGACCAATACCTACCCACCATACGAAACCTGTGATGTCCCAAGCCCATCCTACTGTTTTATTTAATCCCCATGTTCCGATACCAAACCAGAATGTATAGCTTACAGATACTACCCAAAGCAGTGCAAATAAAGCTGAAACGGTAAATCCTATCCACCAGGCTTTATTGGGTTTGTTCTCTACAGGTACCAGAATGTCACTAGTGATTTTTGAATAGGTAATATTATCACCGGTGATTAATGGTTCCCTTAAAATTGATTCGTTATGTGCTGACATACTCTTTTTAAAATCTTATATGAAATCAATTAAGCTTCTGCGGCTCCAAATGTATTTCTAACCTTTGTTTGATAACCAACTCCTGGCTGTGTATTTATCTCTTCCAACACGTAATAAGTACGCTCATTACCAAGTGCCTGACTTACTTTTGAGTTTGGATCGTTTCTGTCTCCGAAGATAATAGCGTTTGTAGGGCAGGTTTGCTGACAAGCCGTCTGAATTTCAAGATCCCTTAACGGACGCTTCTCGATTTTGGCCTGTAATCTTCCACCTTGAATACGCTGAATACACATTGTACATTTTTCCATTACTCCACGTGAACGTGTAGTAACATCCGGATTAAGTACTAATTGTGTAAACTCATTGTTCATGTAGTTATCGAAACGTGAATCGTTCCAGTAATTAAACCAGTTAAAACGGCGGACTTTGTAAGGGCAGTTATTTGCGCAATAACGTGTACCAATACAACGGTTATAAGCCATGTGGTTTAATCCGTCGGAAGAGTGCATAGTTGCGATAACCGGACAAACCGTTTCGCAAGGAGCATGATCGCAATGCTGACATAGCATTGGCTGATTAACAACTGTTACATCTTCTAACGTTTCGCCTTCTTTATCAGCAAGATCGCCAACTTCATCTTCCTTAGAAACTGAAGTTCCGTTATCGTTAAAGCTATAATATCTGTCGATACGTATCCAGTGCATTTCGCGGCGGCGAATAACCTCATCACGACCTACAACCGGAATATTATTTTCAACGTTACAAGCAACAATACAAGCACCACAACCGGTACAAGCATTTAAGTCGATAGCCATTACCCAGCTATGTCCTATTTGCTTATGTTCAGGCCACAAATCGTATGTTTTATGATCTGCTCCGTGTTTACCAGTTCCTGAATGAGGATCCTTAACATACTTATCGAAGGTGGTTTCACGAACAATATCACGGCCTTCGTAAGAATGATGTGTCTGGGTTTGAGCTAATTCGTACTTTCCGCCAGCCGCTTTAACCGTTACAGGTACCGAAGTTTGCAAAGAACCATTAGCAAATTTTGCAAAAGGATAAGCATTTTTACCAACCTCGTTACCAGCTTTACCAACTTTAGTACGCCCGTATCCAACAGCGATTGCAATTGAACCCATCGCTTGTCCGGGTTGATAAAGAGCAGGAAGTACTACAGAATAACCATTGTCAGCTTTCACCTCCAAAAGGTCAAACTCGGTTACGCCCAGTTTATCAGCATATTTAGGATTTATAGCTACATAATTGTCCCAGGTTACTTTAGATACCGGATCAGGCATTTCCTGCAACCAGGCGTTATTCGCATATCTTCCGTCACGTATCGCAACAGACTCATAAACTGTTAGTTCAGTAGCATTTTCTCCGCCTTTCGCTAATGCTGCTGAAGCAGCCATTATAACTTGCGCCGGTGCACCAGCATTTGCTGTGACCCCGCCACCAGTTGCAGGAGTAGTTGCTGCTGTTGTACTTAGAACACCTTTTTGTAAAAGCTCTTTCCAGGTTATACCTGCAGCTGGAAGTAAATTACTATCCCAGTTCGCCTTTACGTACTGATAATAATTTTTTACAGCATTATCAGACCATAACAATAAACTTTGTTCTGCCTGGCGAGTATTATAAACAGGATTAATTGTAGGCTGTACGATGGTGTAGTATCCTGCAACAGCATTTGCATCGCCCCATGCTTCAAGATAATGAGGAACGGGTGCAACTACATTACAAAGTGCGGCAGTTTCATCCAACCTATCAGCAAAAGAAACTTTAAGCTTAACTTTCTGAAGTCCTTCTGCAAGATCTTTAGATACTATTGAACTATAAACAGGGTTGCTATCTATAAAAAATACTGCATCAACCTCGCCACGTTTCATTTCTGCAACAGCAGCGATCAGATCAGCGTCATTCCCCTGATATTGATTAGAAGGATTTGAAATATCAATTGTGGTACCGTAACTGCCTAATAAGGAGTTAATTCCATTTACAATTGTTTGAGTTGCGATATCATTCGAACCGCTTACTACTAATGCTCTTCCTTTTGCGGCCAATAATTCTTTGGCAACTAATGAAAGCGCATTATCAGCCTTAGGAATAGACAATTTTTTAACCGCACCGCCGCCACCAAGTGCTGCATACAAATTCAATAAAGCGATACCTTCATCAGATGGCTTTATAGCAACTCTTACATCGGCACTTGTACCGGTTAAGCTCATTCCTGACTCAAACTGTATGTGACGAGACATCTTTTTACTTTTTAAAGATGCCATGCTTCGGTTCACAACGTATTGGCGATTGAATTCAAGTGGAGAAATCCAGGTTCCCAGGAAATCAGCTCCAAAGCTTACGATAACATCAGCTCTGTCGAAGTGATAACGCGGCAAAACAGCACGACCAAAACTGGCTTCGTTTGCTTTTAAGATACCGGTATATGATACCGCATCAACCTGGATATGTTTTGTGTTAGGATATTTAGCTATAAAGTCTGCGATGACCCTTTTAGAAGAAGGGCTGTTTATTGTGGAAGATATAATTCTGATCTTTTTTCCACCGGCCTGGATTTTGTTAAGCTCATCTCTTACAAAGGAATCAACTGCGCTCCATGAAGCCTTTTCATTCTTTAATTCCGGACCTTTAAGTTTCGATACATCATATAAATCAAGAATTGATGCCTGACTTGCAGCATCTAAACGGCCTTCGCCTAAAAGACATGCAGGGTTCCCTTCTAATTTAATAGGACGGCCTTCGCGGGTTTTAACTAAAATGCCGTAACCATTGTAGCTGGAAACATAATAGTTTGCCACACCAGGAGTAACTTCTTCCGGTTTAATTAAATAAGGAATTGATTTATGAACAGGGGCTTGCTGACAAGCTGCCAGCGTAACAGCACCCAATCCAAAACCCATTGCTTTTAAGAAATCACGACGTGGAGTTGGGGTTTTTAAACCAGCTTCACTTAATAATTCTTCAATTGGCAATGACTCTGAAAATTCGCCTTTATTATTTTCAACAAATTCAGGAGTTGTTTTGAGTTCTTCTAAACCTTTCCAGTATTTCTTATTGCTTTCCATTTAAGCTATATAAACTGTTGCGTAAGTTTTTTTGTAATTATTAATAATGGCACTTGCCACACTCGATACCACCTAATACAGCCGGTGTTACCTGCTCACCTTTTTTCAACTGAGTGTGAACTGCAAGTATTCTATCGTAGTAAGCGTTTCCTTTTAAGTTTACATCTTTTGTTTTATGGCAGTTGATACACCATTTCATTGTTAGTGGTGAATATTGATACACCTCTTTCATCGTCTGGATAGGACCATGACACTCCTGGCATTTTATGCCCGCAACCTTTACGTGTTGTGAGTGATTGAAATAAGCCAGGTCGGGAAGATTGTGAATACGAACCCATTGGATTGGTTTAGGGTTGTTCCCGTAAACTTTTGTATCTGGATTGTAATCTAAAGCCTTATAAATTTTAGAAATCTCAGGAGATGTCTCGCCATTATATTTCTCGCTTGCGGTAACATAGTTATGGCAGTTCATACATACATTCAAAGATGGAATGGCTGCGTTTTTAGATTTGTAAGCACTGAAGTGACAATACTGACAATCAATTTTTAGAGTACCTGCGTGTAACTGGTGAGAATATTTAATTGGTTGCTCTGGCTGATATCCCTGATGCACACCTGTATTCCACATCGCCGTCCATCCCCATGATCCAAGGAATATTACCAGCAGTAACACTACAAAACCTACAAACTTTTTATTTTTTGAAAGACGTTTGAAACGGGCAACAGAACCTTCGCCTTCAACACCAATTTCGTCTTCTATTACAACTCCTTGCTTTTGAAGTATTAATCTTTCTAACGTTTTAATTACCCGGTTTAAAACCAGAATTACAAATAATGCAATAAGCACCAAAACGATTATGGCCCCAAGCAAGAAATTACTTACACCTTCATCTTCCTTAGCAGCACCCTCTGCTCCGGCACCTGCAGCACCTGCAGCGGCAGGAGCGGGATTGCTTTCTGCGGCAACGTAAGCTAAAATATTATCAACATCTGCATCGGTAAGCTCCGGGAAGCTTGGCATCGCAATTTTGTTGTACTCATTATAAACTTTTACAGCTGCAGGATCGCCGGCAGCTACCAGTGTTTGAGAATTCTTAATCCATTTAACTAACCAATCTCTATCATGGCGATCGCTTATGCCTTTTAAAGCCGGACCAACAACAGCCCTGTCGATAGCATGGCAAGCGGTACATTTCTGCTTAAATATAGCGGCTCCTGCCCCAGCATCGCCCGCAGCAGCTGGCGCGGCTGCTGCCGAACCCGATGTACTTTGACTTGCAGTTGCATTAGCATCACTACTATTTTGAGCACTTACCTGCAAGGCAATGCATAGAAAGGATACTAAGAATAATGATTTTGCAACACTTCTAAAAAACAATGAGATGCTCCTCATATTATATTTTATTCTTAAAATTTGATATTTCTGTTGAAATCTTGAATGAAAAAACCCCGTTTTCGGAGGACAAAAGTATAATTAATTAAGTGATGCGTGACAATGAGGTGACCTATATTAATAATTTATAATCATTCTAAATTATAAAAAAACGCCTTAGTGAAATCTCCAAGGCGTTTTTTTATAATCGATCGCTATAGATCGAACCATAAATGGAAGAAGTTTATGTAGTCTATTGCATGGTAACTTTTAAATATGCAAACCTGTTATTGTTTAAGTACCCAGGCGAATATCAGGGGTGCAACTATGGTAGCATCAGATTCGACGATAAACTTTGGTGTATGAATATCAAGTTTTCCCCATGTTATCTTTTCGTTTGGAACCGCACCGGAATACGAACCGTAAGATGTTGTTGAATCGGATATTTGACAGAAATAACTCCAAAACGGGATTTCATGCATCTCTAAATCTTGGTACAACATTGGCACTACACAGATCGGGAAATCGCCTGCGATACCGCCGCCGATCTGGAAAAAGCCAACACCTTTTCCACCACTGTTCTTCAGATACCAGTCAGAAAGATAACCCATGTATTCAATTCCACTTTTCATGGTACTGGCTTTTAATTCGCCTTTTATCACATAAGAGGCAAAGATATTTCCCATTGTACTGTCTTCCCATCCGGGTACGATAATCGGAAGATTTTTTTCTGCGGCAGCAATCATCCAGCTGTTTTCAAGAGGAATTTCATAATTCTCTTTCATCACACCACTTAATAAAAGCTTGTACATAAACTCATGCGGGAAGTAACGCTCTCCACTCTCTTCCGCATCTTTCCATATTTTATGAATATGGCGTTGGATACGTCTGAACGCTTCTTCTTCGGGAATACAGGTATCAGTTACCCTATTGTAACCCTGTTCTAATAAATCCCATTCTTCCTGAGGACTTAAATCACGGTAGTTGGGAACTCGTTTGTAATGAGAATGGGCTACCAAATTCATGATATCTTCCTCAAGATTTGCACCCGTACATGAAATGATGTCTACCTTATCCTGGCGGATCATTTCGGCCAGAGATATACCCAGCTCGGCGGTACTCATTGCTCCAGCCAGGGTGATCATCATCTTTCCGCCTTCCGCTAAATGAGTTTCATATCCTTTAGCCGCATCAACAAGGGCAGCAGCGTTAAAGTGACGGTAATTATGCTCTATAAATTTTGATATTGGTCCTCTTTCCATTGTAATTTTTAAAAGGCTAAAAATACTATTTTTAATTATGCTTAATGATTATTAAACATCGCTCTATTACTGATATTGAATAAGAACTACTATTCTTTTTCAACAAAGGCTATATTCGTAGAAATGAAAATATTATTAATTCTTATTTCGCTTCTCTGCCTGGGGATGAACCCAACGTTTAGTCAGCAAAAAAAAAATGGAGGCTTTCTTTCTCACAAAAATGATAGTGCGCGAAGAAGCAGAGTTTTAGTTCTACCGGTTTTAAGCTATAGCCAGGAGACGGGGTTTCAATATGGTTTGTTTGGTTTAATTTCTTTTAATGTTGATCAAGATACTTTAACAAGGAATTCAAACATAGTAGGAATAGCCAGTTTTACCACAAAAAATCAAGCAATTTTTGGCTTAAAGCCTGATGTTTGGTCGAAAGGAAATAAATATCACTACATAGGCGAACTCCAACATATAAATTTCCCTGTAAACTTTTATGGCATTGGCGATAAAACCCACAAGGCAGATGAAGAAAAAATTTCCCAAAAGCTAAGCAGGGTTGGCATCCAATTTGAAAAACTAATGCGAAAAGGCACTTACACGGGCATTAACACCAGTTATGATAATTACATCTTTAAGGATGAGGCCCCGGGTGGACTTTATGAAAACAACCCGTTTATTAAAGGTAAAAAGGGAGGAAAAGTGGTTTTTATAGGATTATCACAAATATTAGATTTTCGAAATTCAAATAACTATACCACTCGAGGCACTTATTTAAAATTAAATTATTCTATAGCTCCGGATCTGTTTGGCGGAGAAAATTTTAATGGTAGAACTACAGAACTCGACTTCCGGACGTTTATATGTTACAACCCTAAATCTGTGCTTGGTTTTAATTTGGTTTATCAAACTATAGAAGGAAATTCAACGCCATTTTATCTACTTCCGAAACTGGGAAATGACCAAATTATGCGCGGGTATTATACGGGAAGGTACTCCGACAGAAATTTATTGGCCGCACAATTTGAATTGAAATATAAAATTATTCCCAGAATTGGGATTGCCGGTTTTGGTGGTGCTGGGTCTGTATATAGTAGCAGGATAGATTTAAGTAATTTCAAACCAAGCTATGGAGCAGGAGTAAGATATTTCTTTGATGTTGCAAAAGGCCTTAGTTTGAGGATGGATTATGCTTTAGGTGAAAAGCGTGCTGATGAAAAGCGACAACAAGGATTCTACATCGCTTTTGGAGAAGCCTTTTAATCTCGCTTTACAAAGAATATTTCAACCCGCCTGTTTTTAGTTCTTCCCTGATCCGTACTGTTATTTGCTGCTGGCCTAAGAAAAGCGTCTTCAGTAATTTCTATAGGAATTTCAATATTTCTGATTTGTTGGAGATACGAAACTACCGCCTGATTTCTTTTCCGCGAAAGCGCCATATTATATTTCAAATTACCCACACTATCTGTATGCCCGGCAACACGCATTATATATTTGTTGTTGATAAGGTCGTAGATAGTAGCAATACCTCTGATCTTTTTTGTTTCAGATGGTAAAATTTCAGCCTTATTGGTATCAAAGTAAATATTAGCATCCAGGTAAATGGTATCCGGCAAGATATCTTCAAGCTTTTTTCCGCGTAGTATTTGCGTTGGGTCAACTAGTTTGGAAAGCCTGGCATACTGTGCAAGATCTTGTTGAGAGGTATCAGGCGTAGCGACCAAACTTTTATCCTCAACAAAAACCCCCGAATCGTAGATATTATCGGCAACATCAGCAATGATAATTTTCAAATGGTATTTTTTATAAGGAACAACACTTGTTTTAGCAATTAACTTTTTGGTTATGCCATCAAACTGTAAAAAACGGTAGGTGGCGGGTTTTACCTTTTTCACCAGAGCCGGATCAGTTTGCACGCTACTGTCATCGTCACTCTTAGTATTCTTAGAAAAAACTCCTTTAATTTTATTCCCAATTGAAGCGAAAAATCCTCGCCTTACTCTTTCCTCAACAACCGGAGCTGACCTCTCCGAAACGGCCGCAGAAAAGACGTTATTGTCTGTAAAAAATTCTGCATTGGTTAAGTGATTTAATGTATTGATACTCACCGGTGTTTTCTTTTCAGGAATTATGGCGATATTATTTGTTGTACTATCGTCTGATACAAAAAATGCGAAAACATCATTGTAAGTGGAGCCTACATATTCAGGGTACTCCTCAGAAGCGAATTGATAATTAAACTGAAGCGTATTTGCGAGTGGCACAAAATCAAACTCAATGAAACTCATATCGTAAAGATTCGGCTTTACCATTTTCTGCAAATCTTTATCTTTTTCGGAATCGCCGAATGGGTAAGATTCGTTGTACTTATTATTTAAACCCGCTACGGTGGATGCTAAACCGGTAGATAAAACCAAGCCTTTTGGGATCTCCAACACATTTTTCGAGCTATTGAATCCGCCCATAGCTAAGGCATTGCCATGAACTTTAATGTTGCCAAGTATTAACCCCTGCCCGGCAAAATTATCTTTAACCCATTTATTTACATCAATGCGCGAAACACGTATTTGCGCGAAGCCATTCAGGCCTAACACTAAGGCAAGAAAAAGAATGCAATACAAACGTGAGAGCGTTATCATACGGGGTTTAAAACCGATTATCTATTAAAACTTTATTCGAAAATGTTCCTTTTCCTGACCCTTTTTGAAATATACTAATCCTATCCAAAACAAGTCGATTGTTACTGTTACCTGCGGGTGATTTTTTATTTCTTCCCAGGCCTCCTTCATGCCTTTGCTCCAATAAATATCGTCAAATATTAGCAAGCTGTTACTATGAACCTTGGGTAAACACCACTCAAAATAATTCAGTGTAGCGTCTTTTCTGTGGTTTCCATCAACAAACACAAAATCCAACGCCTCGGTTTGGTTTATAATTTCGGGAAATATTTTGTCAAAATTCCCAACATGCAAATCAACGTTTGATAGTTGCAATTTATGAAAGTTTTCTTGTGCAATGGCAGCAGTTTCATCGCATCCCTCAATAGTTGTTAAGCTAGCCTCGGGAGCGGCTTTTGCAAGGTAAGCTGTAGTTATGCCTAAACATGTGCCTAATTCAATAATATTATTTGGCTTTGCAGCGTTAGCTAAACGATAAATTAATTGAGCAAGCCTTGGCGGTTTAAGAGCATTTTTAGCAAGCTGATTAACATGTTTTTTTTTGTTGTTATTTACATGAGATCCTGCACCTAAATCAGTTATTGTAATTTCCCGCGTGTCTGTTAAAAGTGTTTTACGAAGTTGCTCAATAGATTTATAATCTGCATTGGGCTTAAAATCATAAATTACTTGATCTACCAGGTTATATACAAAAGGAGAATGTACACCATGCCGTGTTTTTGCTTTGAGGCGATGATTGATAAATGATTTAAGTAATTGTGCATTGATCATATTCGGCCAAAATTATACAAACGATAGTATTTTCACGCAAAGCTCGCAAAGTATTCGCCAAGTTCGCTAAGAAACCTGCTTTGCGACCTTCGCGTCTTTTATTATCTTCTTTGCGTGAAACTTTTAAAGTACTAAATACTGATGAGCTACGACGGTTAAAATAAATTATTAAACTATCGTTTATAAGAGCATTACTTTATTAAACAAATTGCTTCTATAAATAGAATTAATTAAAATGCCTTCTTTTTAATATTTTAGTGAGGATGATTAACGGTAAAGAACTAGAGTCTTTAATTAAGTTACTTGACGACCCGGATGAGGAGATTTCGCAGCACGTGGAAGATAAGCTGCTTTCTTATGGCAATGAAATAATAGAATATCTTGAAAGTGCCTGGGAGCAATCTTTCGACGCGATTTTACAAGAACGGATCGAAAACCTGGTGCATAAAATCCAATACTCTTCTGTTAAAAAGGAATTAGAGTTATGGTACCATGGGGGTTCTTTTGATT
>JANMZB010000661.1:0-2441 GCA_031382725.1 Sphingobacteriaceae bacterium
ACTTTACCTTCCTTTCGTGTTGTTATCGTGATCGCACCATTGTCATCAGTCTTGTTCGAAGGAGGTTGTAATTCTTCAGATCTTCCACGTTTCGTTCCTTTCTTTTGTGTGGTTTTATTGATAAAATCATCCTTATCATTATTTGCTTCTTGTGAAATTATCGCGGTTAGTGTGCGTTTGGAACATTTACTTGTACCAATCGCATGATCGTTATTGTTTAATTCATCGTCCACCAGTTTTTGACAGGACGTATTTTCATGGACAAACGATTCTTCTTCTTGATGATTGAGGGATTGATATCCTGTAATCTCTTCTAAACACAATGTATCAATGCAATGGATATTTGTGTCGTTGCTTTGGGAGGTGGTTTCATCAACCAATGACTCCTCTTCTTGATGTTTGTTATTTTTGTTGACTTCATTCATTCCCATAACCTTGCTCATATTTAGTGCATCAAGACAATGCAAAGGTGTCTCTTCATTTGTTTGCTTTGATTTTATGATAACGAAATGGTCAAAATTCACTTGTGCTATCAAATACTTCATTGTTACTTGTTGTTCCAAAATATCACCTGATTTCGCATATAATACACGGGGGCATTTGTTAATGGAAACGTTCCATTCTCTTTTGTAGTCTTCATCATAGTTTTCATTGTGTAACGTACCAACCACTATTGCAATTTCACATTTAAATATGCTCGTGATGACTCCAAAAAAAGTATTATCCATATACAATTTCGATATGGTTTCATGAATTAGTTGTTGTTTGCTTGATGAAAAATCATCAGTGATCTTTCCAAGTTGACCATGTCGAAGATTTGGTAATCCATATTTCTTTAATTGATTTTTACTGTACTTCAAATGACTATATATTCGATCAACATAGTCATTGAATTCGATTAGTGACAAGTTATAAATGCCGGGGTATTTTGACTCGAATGCACTCATATTAAAAAATTCATTTGCAGGATGTAGTCTTCATATTCACCGGTTAATGAATGATAAAAAATATCGGAATAAATAACATTTGGTTCTATTCTTGAGCAATAGAATAGACATTATGATAAACGAACAGTTGGCTTCTTCATCCTTTCCTTGTCCTTGGTCATAAAGAAACAATGTCTTTTTGTTTTGATTTTCTTCATGTAAAAATGATTCTATCATTTCATCTCCTGCTCTTGTTACACTGTCTTTTGTACACCATCGATTTTCGATATATTCAATGCCCTCTGGATTATATGACTTATCGGGATCATGTCTTGTGAGATATATTGAAGATGGTATTGTATCCCATGAATCACAGTTGAAACGTTTCAAAATTAATGGCACCACTTCACTAAATTCCTTTTCCTTCGAAATATGATCATGTGGATCAGATCCAAAAAAAATCAATGTTCCTATTTCGAATATTTTGTAGATTGCATCAATTTTTTTACAAGTATTGCACCAATATCCTGTTAGCGGGAAAATTGGACCTACCGACTGTATCCATTTTAATGTTTGGTCAGGATTGATTAATGTAGGATATTTTGATTCTATCTTTTTCACTGTAGGACCATTCTTATTAATATCATGGAAATAGTTAATTTCGTAAAATTGTAACATGCTTGAATCTTGTTGTACTTGGCAGATTATGGGCCGATCAAATTTATGTACACCTTTCGCAATCTGGTCCATTGTTGCTAGAAGGAAAGTTCCAATTCCATAGTGCATGGAAAAGGTTTTGCTTAAAAATTGTTGATTGGAAACTCCGATGAGTTGGAGAAAATTGCAATATTTATCAGGGATGTACATTGCAGCTGCAATGATATCGTCAGTTGTTACTTGATTACTTCTACTACGACTTGACGTTGTTTTTTTAGTAATAATGATTATTAGAATATCATTGCTATCCAGTAATAAACGTATTTTGTTTGCTAATTCTTCTCCATCAAAGACACTCTCAAAGAAACTCGTAAGTGATTTTTCTAATGAATCATTCTCATTGTTAAATTTGATTCTTTTTTGTTTCAGGTGTTTATCATATGACTCAGCATTCCCAATTAGAACTTGAAATTTGCCATTCTTGTAGTGATCTTGTGTTTTGATGTTTAATAGATGTTGTATTTTTGGATGAGGATAATATTCTTGACATAGGTCAGCAAGATTGTTTGAAATTAGAACTGAATTGATAACCTTGTTACGTGTTTGTGCGCGCGACTTTCCTCCAAATGTGTATGATTTGCTATAAAAATCCATGATTATTTTTTTGAAAGACGTCTTCCTTTAGACAATTTGATATGTGTTGTATTTCTTAGTATAAAACAAAAGCTGAGCCAGTGGTGTCAGTAACCACTAAATCGCACCAATATTGTTACAATAATCAAAACAATCCACCAAAAATATGATACAAATGCCTTTCTTATTACAAAAATAAAAGCTGATCCAGTGGTATCAATAACC
>JANMZB010000690.1:0-1215 GCA_031382725.1 Sphingobacteriaceae bacterium
AACAGTAAATTGGTACAGATACTACATAATATGAATACAACTATAAGTACTCGTATCATCACACATGGAAAAGTACAAAATAATTTACACAAAATTCCACAATCAGCCTAACATACTATCACACGGTAGCTTGGTACTGATAATACTTAGTTTTAATTCATGTACCTGTATACCGGTATCATCTTAGGCATCAAAGACTTGAAAAGGTTACGGCATATATGTGTACATATACTTTTTATTAAAATACATACAAATTCTACGCATAATGTAGCAATTAACCAGACAGGCTAAAAAACACACGTACCGTAGCACAAATTCTACATACTCGGAGTATGTATGAGTATGTAACAAATAATAGTCAAAGTTCATGTAGTACGGTACGGACACAAAATATAGTAAATTCATGAAAGCGGCAATCTACCGGAACTTTGGCTATACTCACTCTCAAATCGCTAAATGGGTAGATTTGTTATTGAAAAGCTGGTACTGCAATTTGTTGCGAGTCATTTACTCCAAAGATCCCATGAAAAATATTGACACTCGGTAATGAGTACTCCGTACCAGGTACGAAAAAAGTAGTGATAGCTAAAAACTAGCAAGCACAAAAGCACATACAATAAAATTACGTACCAAAAATAAAACAAACTACACACAGAATAGATAATATACAAATTTGTTTTTAGGAAAAGAAAAACACATAATAAAATAACATAAGAATTCCTGTGTCCAATTTTATTTCGAAAAAATAGAAAAAATAGCAATTAACCTCATGCAATGTAGTTAACACCAACTACCTACGATTGGTAGCTGTTAACCATTATGAAAAAAACAAAAAAATAAAAATACTTGTACTATAAAAATCACAGTATTTGCTGTCGATAAGATTTTAGAGAACACCCTCATCCCAGTAGTAGAAACACTACCAAAAAACACAACAAAATCAAAAACTAACAAAGTACGTTGTAACAACAACGTATGTTACAACAACAACAACAACAACATCAATAACACCAACACCCAAAACAAACGCCTCATCGACATCATTGAATAGGAAGGTAAGTAAATATAATAATAAAAGTTCAATGTTGTACACACACGTATGCTAACTATCAATCATCTCATAACTGCTACAACAACAACAAAAACACCAACAATACAACTGCAACAACAACAACATACTCGTATAACCACAACAACACCGAACAACAACAACAT
>JANMZB010000718.1:0-2580 GCA_031382725.1 Sphingobacteriaceae bacterium
ATACATTGCATTTTTGTCAAGTCCGATTGACGTCAATCACCGCATAATCAGCATATTATAAATGTAACATAAGACGTTGCATTTTTGAAGTAGAAGTCAACGCCTTGTAGCATTGACGTTGTATATGCTTAAGAAGCATAATTAAACATGCTCCCAGGCGAAAGAAGACTCTGTTGACAATTTGGTGTGATAATGGGGAAGAAATTTTTTATATTCATTTTATTTTATTTATTTTATTTATTTTTTTTTTATTGTTGATGTCGTGCATCTCCAAACCATTCTTGCTCCCATGTAGGTTCTTGCTTTGCCAGACGTCGGTTTTTGTATTTGCGGCAAGAGAAAGCGACTATGATGATTGTAAGAATTATCATCAGTGCTGCCCCTGAAATGCTGTCGATTGCGGTGTTGGCTTCGTTTTTCACGGTCGTTTCCATTGCTACACAGTGAGAGTATATGGAGGTGAATTCGGTTTGTTGAATTGAAGTGCAGAAATCTCTGAACTCTTTCACATGATTATCGATGTTCTGTTGGTCTGTCGTTATGTTCAGGGATGTGATGACTGAGAATCCTAAGTCAAAAGCTTTCACGTATGCCGATCCCAATTTTTGTACGTGAGTGCCAGGACAAAGTGTTTGAATTGTGATTGCGTTGACTACGGAGGTGATGGTTAACCACCATAAAATGGTACGTGTCAGTAAAGTCGTTGTTCGCGTTTGGATCCTTTTGCTTCGTCGAAGAGCTGGCTCTTCTTCCTCTATGTTATCGTTTTGTTCACAAACTTGAGGTTTTTTGTCCTCTTCTTCCTCCAGTAATGGAACTAAGCGCTTTCCGGGACAATGCATTACTTCGGAACTTGTTGACACGTCATAGCGTCGAGAGACACCTTTAGAGTCTGGGTATTTTTCGATGATTCGTCCAAGTTTCCATGCCGTTGGTGGTTGCCAAGGCTCTTGGATTATTACGACATCCCCGATGGTCATTTCTTTTGCGGCGTGTTTCCATTTGTAGCGTTTTTGTAAGTGAGTTAAGTACTCATTCTTAAAGCGTTCCCAAAATTGGGTTTGTATCTGATTGATGGACAACCATTTTTTTGTGGCAGGGACTATGTCGTTTGTTGCGTTGTCAGGGGAAGTACGGAATCCGCGTTGGATAGTGAAGTGAAACGGAGTTAAAGCAGGTTCAGCCTCTGGATCAGACGAGTTGGGGTACATTGGCCGACTGTTCAATATTGCTTCAATCTTACAGAGAAGAGTGTTGAATTCATCTGGGGTGAGGTGCTCGATGTTTGCCATACGTTTTGCAAAAAACTTTAGCGATTTTACTGCTGCCTCCCAAAGTCCACCGAAAGTTGGGCTATAGGTAGGGATAAAAATCCATTCGATGTTTTGTATCGCTGTTTGATCTCTGCTGTTTTTTAATATTTTATCCCAGTGTTCCTTTATTTGTCTGGCAGATCCTCGAAAGTTAGTTCCATTGTCACTCATCACAATCGAAGGGCAACCGCGGCGGCTGATGAACCTTGTGAAAGCTTCTAAGAACTTCTCGGTGCTAAGGTCAAAACAGATTTCGAGGTGGACGGCTTTTGACACTAGGCATATGAAAACTGCAACCCATACCTTAATAACTTTGTCGAATTTTATTTTGCTTGCTTTAATGTGGAAGGGTCCACATAAGTCTACTCCTATTTTCCCAAAAATTGGAGCTGGGTTTACCCTTTCGGGTGGTAGGTCTGCCATTACGGGTTGGTTTGTCCTAGCTCTCCAGCGTACGCATACAACACATTGTCGTACGCATTTTTTGATGCGAATTTTGATGGACGGAATCCAGTATTTTTCTCGTACTAATCTTTCAGTAAGACTAGCACCACTGTGGCCGAAGTCATGGTGGGTTTGACGGATTATTAAGTCAGAGAGATGACATTTGACTAGTAAAATTGGGTGTTTTCGCCAGTTATGCATTGATGCATGCTCTAGACGTCCTCCCACTCGCAAAATACCATGTTCGTCGATGAATGGATTTAAAGTTGTTAGCCAATGTTTAGCAGGAAGTGATTTCTTATTATTCATGGTTTGTAATTCTTCTTTAAAGGATTGTTGCTGATGCTTTCTGATAATACAGGCTTCTGCTGATGCGATTTCTTGACTTGTAATTGGACCATGGTTTTTGGTGCGCCATCGTTGTGCATATACAATGGTGCGGCGGAGTCGATTCCAATTAGATGCTCTATCAATGAAGCTGGCATCCTCTTCTGGTACAATCACTGCGACGTGTGTGATTGTTAGCTCTTCTCTGAGAGGAGTTGTTGGTAGAGACTCAGTTTTCAGCCATTCTGGTCCCTCAAACCATAATTTACATCTTACTAAGAGTTCAGGAGTTAGTCCTCGAGAGGCTGGATCTGCGGGGTTTTCTGCCGATTTCACATAATGAATGTCGACGGGCTTAATAACTTGTCTTATTTTGTTGACTCGCCGTTGTACGAATTTATTGGTTATTGCTTTGGCGTTTCTTACCCAGGCTAATGCAACTTCGCTGTCGGTGTAAACTCTGAATGTTATCTTCTGTTGCTCGAAGTTTTTCTCG
>JANMZB010000481.1:0-1108 GCA_031382725.1 Sphingobacteriaceae bacterium
GCCGCACAACCTGCGAGAGGTCATCGATGGCATTGTGGCCTACATAGACAACAACGAGATTACCATTCCAGAATTAATGGAATTTGTAAAAGGTCCTGACTTCCCTACAGGTGCTACTATATATGGCATTCAAGGAGTAAGATCGGCTTTGGAAACTGGAAGAGGTCGTATCGTAATCCGGGCTACAGCCAAATTTGAAACTTTGCCATCTGGTAAAGAGCAAATCATCGTGACTGACATTCCTTACATGGTAAATAAGGCCTCGATGATTGAGCGTACTGCCCAATTGGTAAACGAGAAAAAAATTGAGGGTATCAGCGATATACGCGACGAATCTGATAGAGATGGATACCGTGTCGTTTATGATCTGAAAAAAGACGCCATACCAAGTATAGTTTTAAATAATCTTTACAAATTTACTCAACTCCAATCTTCTTTCAGTGTCAATAACGTAGCCCTTGTAGGTGGTCGTCCATTGACTTTGAATTTGAAAGATCAAATCAAATATTTTGTAGAGCACAGACATGAGGTAGTTACTCGTCGCACTCAGTTTGAGCTGAACGAAGCAGAGAAAAGAGCCCATATTTTACAAGGATATTTGATTGCATTGGATAACCTGGATGCGGTCATCACCTTGATAAGAAACTCCAGAGACCCCGAAGTAGCTAAAGATGGATTGATGCAGCAATTTGCTTTATCAGAAATTCAAGCCAAGGCAATTTTGGAAATGAGATTGCAACGTCTTACTGGTTTGGAGCGTGAGAAAATAGAGAAAGAGTTTGAAGAAATAATGTTGTTGATTACGGATTTGAAAGATATTCTTGCCAAAGTAGAGCGCAGGATGGATATCATCAAAACGGAATTGCAAGAAATGCGTGAGCGCTACGGTGATGCGCGCCGCACCAATATTGTACACGCCTCCGAAGATATTGATATCGAGGACATGATTGCCGATGAAGCAATGGTAATTACCATTTCTCATGAAGGCTACATGAAACGTACGGCTCTTACGGAATACCGCACACAAGGCCGTGGTGGTATAGGTTCGAAAGGAGTCTCCACCAAAGAAGAAGATTTTACGGAGCATTTGTTTATAGCCACCAACCAC